>JAFUQI010000025.1 GCA_017481035.1 Alphaproteobacteria bacterium
GAAAATATATAGTAATTATATTGATAGTTCGCAATTGATATATCAATTGCGTCTAATAGGTTGCTGTGACACTAATTCCTGATCTTCTCTTTCAATCCGGCCGCGGAAAATACGCTGTGAGCTACCGGCTTATGAGCAAAGACATTTATTATTATCATCAAACACGCTTCTGACCGTACGTTAAGATCAGCATGCTTATTGATATGTCAACTTACAACAAACATAAAATAAACATAAAACTTGCTGTACATCACAACATATATAACTGCAATCGAAATAGCATGCGTCGCAAAGCGCTATTCCAATCGCCGGTTTTTTGTGCAAGTCAATAGGATGCCATGCTACGGCTGTTGCATGGTTGCTTCTGCCCCTAGGCGACGGGGGCTACGGCTTATCAAGTATGTTGAGTAGTCGTTAAACGTAGCACTATATATCCTTCATTGTAAGTTTTATTTTGCCACGATCGTCTATCCCTATAACTTTTACTTGAACTGTTTGTCCAACCTTAAGAACATCTGCGACGGTTTTTACTTTTTCGTTTGATATTTTGCTAATATGAACCAATCCATCACGTCCACCTCCAATTGATACAAAAGCTCCAAAATCCATGATTTTCTGCACTGTGCCTTCGTATATACTTCCGATCTCTGGCTGGCAACATATAGCTTTTACTGCATTCTTTGCTGCCTCCATTTTTTCTCCATTTGGCGCAAATATATTTGCGTTTCCGTCATCATCTATTTCAATTTTAGTTTGTGTTCTTTCGCATATTTCTTTGATTGTTTTTCCTCCAGGTCCTATTAAATCTCGTATTTTATCTTTGTCGAGCGGTATTGATTCCATACGTGGTGCATTCTCATTTAAGTCTTTTCGCGCTGTGTTAATTGTGTTATTCATTATGCTTAATATATGTAATCTGCCTTGTTTCGCTTGTTCTAGTGCTGTTTTTATTATTTCTCGATTTATGCTCGTAATTTTTATATCCATTTGCAGAGCTGTTATTCCGGTTGCAGTTCCTGCGACTTTAAAATCCATGTCTCCGAGATGATCTTCATCTCCCATAATATCTGATAATACTACGAATTTTTTGCCATCTTTTATTAATCCCATCGCGATTCCAGCAACGTGTTCTCGTATAGGGACTCCAGCAGACATTAACGATAAGGAAGTTCCGCATACTGTTGCCATAGATGAAGAACCGTTTGATTCGGTAATATCAGAGACAACTCTTAATGTATATGGAAATATGTCTTTGCTTGGAATTAATGGATGTAGGGCTCGCCATGCAAGTTTACCATGACCGATTTCTCTACGTCCTGGAGCACCTAAACGTCCTATTTCTCCAACTGAAAATGGAGGGAAATTATAGTGCAACATAAAGCTTTCTCTTGTGTCTCCATCTATCGTATCCTGAATTTGTTCGTCAAGACTTGATCCAAGGGTTGTAACAACAATAGCTTGAGTTTCGCCACGTGTAAATAGAGCGCTTCCGTGAACCTTCGGCAAAACATCTATTTCACAAGCGATCGGCCTAACTTGATCGAGATCCCTGCCATCGATACGTTTTTTGGTTCTTAACAATGTGGACCTCATTATCTTTGCAAGTAACCCTTCAAATAAAACATCTAGAATGACCTTATCTTGTTCAGATTCTAACTGTTCAAAGACCTCTTCTTTTGCTTTTTCTATAGCGTCACGTCTTGGAAGTTTTTCTGTTATTTGTAGTGCTTTTTTGATTTTTGTTGAAGCAATTTTTTCGACCTTTTCAAGAGTTGTTTCATATTTTTTTTCAAATGGAATAACTTCTTGAACATTTCTACCTGCATGTTTTTTAAGTTTTTCTATCATTTTGATAATAGGTTGAAAGGCCTCAAACCCAAACATAACAGCATCAAGCATTGTTTCTTCTGACAATTCATTAACCTCAGATTCAACCATTAATATTCCCTCTTTTGTTCCGGCAACAACTAAATCTAAATCTGTTTGAACTGTTGGATTTAAAATAAAACCACCTTCTTTTGTATATCCTACTTTACATCCAGCGACAGGACCTAAAAACGGCACTCCTGATATAGATAATGCTGCTGAAGCTCCTATTAATGCTGCAATTTCGGGAGAACATTCAGGATCGTAACTAAGGGTTGTGCATATTACTTGCACTTCATTTAAAAATCCATCAGGAAATAATGGCCGAATTGGTCGATCAATTAATCTTGAAATTAAAATTTCTCGTTCATTTGGCTTTCCTTCTCTCTTAACAAAACCGCCAGGTATTTTCCCTGCCGCGTAATATTTTTCTTGATAATGTATGGTTAAAGGAAAAAAACTAGCATCTTCTGCAACATTCTTATCAAAAACGGCTGTACAAAGAACAGTCGTATTACCATATCTAACAACAACGGCTCCATCAGATTGTCGCGCTATTTTTCCAGTTTCTATAGATAAGTCTTTACCTCCCCAGTTTGTTTTTTCAGATATTATTGAGAACATATTTAGTACCTTTCAACGATCACACAATTGTGATCTATATTAAGTTTTCATTATTTCTTTTTTAGTTTAGCACAATTGCGCAAATTGTCAAAAACTCCCATAAAAGTTTATGTATCTCAATCACCCACCAACACAAAAGAAAGCCTATAAATAGGCTTTCTCTTAGTTAAACACTATCTTACCTCCTTTAAGTCTAATGTTACTTCTAACATAACCGCCATTAACAGTAAGAGTATATCCTCTAGGTATTATAAGTTTAGTATCAATAGTACTTATACTACTATCTATAGTAGGTATTATACCTAGTTGAGATATATCTAGTGTATATATAGGAGAGTTATACTTACCGCTATCTATAGTCTATATATCGGAGAGAGTAAGATTACTAATAGTATAGTTATTATTATTACCTGTAAATGTAAATCCTGTCTTATTAATAATATCTGTTAATGAAGTATATGTCTCTGCACCAGATATAGGTTGTATCTTAATACTATTATTATCTATATATGACTCATGAGTATAGTATTTAAATATAACAGGTTTATCTGTAGTGCCATTTAGTGTTATAGGATTAAATGAAAAATTTCTATAATAACCTATCTTCTTCCTATCTCCTAATTTACTCTTAGGTAGTATAAAGGTAGATCCTTCTTCTAGTTTAAATGTTCCAATATTATACCATTCAGATAGATCTGTTATATTAGATATATCTATAGTTCCTATATTAGTTAGAATGCTACTATAGATGTGTATACGACTACTATCAGTTAGTTTTATAGTTCCTGTATTATTTAATGTAGCACTGAGCATTAATCCTAATTGTCCATTAATAATATCTATAGTGCTATTATTTTTACTAGTATAGGGTTTACTAAGATTTAAATTACTAAAGTTATCTATTATAACATTACCATTGTTTGTGAATGTATTCCAACACCTTAATGCATAGTTATATCTAGTATATCCTGTTGCTATTAACTTTAATGTATAACCTGGATTAATAGTTACTGTACTATTAGCTTTCCAATGTGTTTTATTGTGATTATATATATCTCTATAAAACACATATGTATTATCTTCTGTTGTAGACCAATAGTTATAGGTTGTCTCAGCAGGAACAGATGGTGTACTACCTATAGTTATAGGATTATCTACTTCTATGCTTGCGCTATATACTTCTCCTATATTGCCTCCTCCCAGTATAGCTAAGTATAATGATAGTTTATATTTGTTAATTACTTTGGACATAATTATCTCCTTTTATCTAACTTTATTACATATATGATAACATATAAAGTTAACAAAAGTTTAATGAAATAAAATAATTATGTATAAGACAACATTTGAAGCAGGCAGTGGGAGTGAATCTGGATGCAGCATGGTTAAATACAACAACTTAGCTACTATTAATGACTTATTATTTGATAAAAAGCGTTGTCACTGTCTGTTTGTTTTTTGTAAGTTTTGATATTCAATATTGCAGACTTTCTGGCATTCCTTTTATCAATCTAAACTAACCTCCCCATCAACAAAATGTAAAGATATGCCGGCTCTGTTTTGGGTGCAAAATTCTTTTTTTGTATTGATTGTTTCTCCTTTTGCATTTGTTATAAAACAGAATCCTTTCCCTAGTATTTTCATAAACGAAGATTGTTCAAGTCTTACAAATAAGCTTTTTATTTTTTCATGAATTGTTTGTAAGTATACGTCTGAAGCCCGTTCTAAACGTTTATTTACAGATGAGTATTGATGTTTTTTTAAATTTATATAGCTGTCAAGTTGCATAAGCTTCTTTGTTTTAAGTTTTAAATTTTCTTTTTGTAGAAAACTCAAAATAGCATTTTCAAACCTTTCAACCTTGTCATCAAATTTTTGGCTTATATTAATAATGGCGAATTGAGATGATGACAAACTTTTATTGCACATCTGGACTCTTGAACTCAACTCTCTTATTATTCTTGATGTAGCAGAAGAAATACGGATTCCAGAACCAGATAATACCTCACGTATCTCAGACAAGACTGGTGTTGCAAGTTCTATAGCTGCTGTTGGTGTTGGAGCCCTTAGATCTGATGCATAGTCGATAAGAGTTGTATCTGTCTCATGCCCTATAGCTGATATAATTGGTATTCTGCTATCATATACAGCCTTTATAACAACCTCCTCATTAAAAGCCCAGAGGTCCTCTATACTGCCACCGCCCCTAGCGACGATTAAAACGTCTGGTCTTTTCTCTAACATAAAGTTAAAACCACGTATTGCTTGTGCTACTTGATCTGCAGCACCTGTACCCTGTACGTTTGTTGGCCACACGACAACGTGACAAAACGGGTACCTGTCCTCGAGCCTGTGTCGCATATCCTGGAGAACCGCTCCGGTTTTCGATGTGACAATTCCTATAATTTTTGGATACTTTGGCAATCGCTGTTTCTTATCAAAATATCCCAAAGCTGCAAAATGTTTTTTTCTTTCGTTTAGCAACTTTAAAAGAGCGCCTTCTCCTGCTATTGTTGCTTCTTCTACTATCAGTTGGTATTGGGATCTTGCTGGATATGATGTTACTTTTCCCGTTACAACAACCTCCATCCCTTCTTCCAATTTAAATCCAACTTTTGTCCCTCTCCAACATATTGCATTTATCAGCGATGTATCGTCTTTTAGCGAAAAGTATGTGTGCCCTGATGTGTGAGTCTTTAGCCCTGAAATTTCTCCTCGCAGTTTTATGCTTGCAAAGTGCCTCTCTACCGCTCCTTTTATCGCGAATGACAACTCAGAAACCGAAAAGATTTTTTCTTCGCCAAATATATGCAAATTATCAAAAGCTAAATTTGTTTTCATACTTTCTCGAAATAATGTCTAACAAAAAATTTATCAACATATTAACAATGACAATTGTAAAAAGTTAAAAATATTTTGTCAATACTGTAAGTCTGACTTATATACACTTTATACCGATAATTAATATGCTTGTTTTTTTTACTCCATACAGAACATATACAAATAAGAGCAAAAAGCCATAAATTAACTTTCTTGATAATTATAAGGTAGCGTATATTTTAATATTCCTGTCTGCGCAGTTTATGTATCTCCAACCCCACACAAAAAAAGAAAGCCTATAGATAGGCTTTCTCTTACTTAAACACTATCTTACCTCCTTTAGTTCTAATGTTACTTCTAATATTACCACCTTTAACATTACTACTAGATCCTTTAGTATATGTTATATTATTATTACTATTTATAGTTCCTTTAACATCCCAAATACTATTAACCTTTATATTACCTGTAACAGTAAAAGTATATCTTCCAGGTATTATAAGTTTAGTATTAATAGTACTTATAGTACTACTATCTATAGTAGGTATTATACCTAGTTGAGATATATCTAGAATATACTTACAATCATTATACTTACCACTATCTATAGTTAATATATCAGATAGAGTATATTTATCTCCTGTAGGTATAAATGATACATTAGATGTATTACCTGTAAATGTAAATCCTGTCTTATTAATAATATCTGTTAATGAAGTATATGTCTCTGCACCAGGTATAGGTCTTATCCTTATACTATTATTATC
>JAFUQI010000026.1 GCA_017481035.1 Alphaproteobacteria bacterium
ATACTTCTCCAATACTGCCCCCCCCCCCAGTATAGCTAAGTATAATAATACTTTATACTTTGTATTTGTTTTAGACATATCTATGTCCTCATTAAAATATTCTTATATACATATGCTAACAGATAAAAGTTAACAGAAGGTTAATGTTTAAACAAAAATGTTTTAATGTTGATATGAATCATAATAAGCATGTATTAATTAGCAGGCTACTTGTACTGAAGCAACGACAATATGCAATACTACTGCTATTTTCACTTGCGTGGATTGTTTTTTGTTATGACAAGTTAAATTAATGATATATTACGGTTTATATTTACATGTGTGGCACAATTCCAGTTAACTAACCAACTATTTATATCTTGTTGGGCATAATCTTTGTGTTAAACATATAAGTGGCGGAGAGAGGGGGATTCGAACCCCCGATACGAATTTATGTCCGTATGACGGTTTAGCAAACCGTTGCCTTCAGCCTCTCGGCCATCTCTCCATACTGTCAGTTTATAATAACTATGTGCCAAAGGTCAATATTTTTGTTAAACTTATTTTGGTTGATTTTTTGTGATATAGAACTTTTATGTTGTTTACTGTTGTAACTTTGTTTCCTGAAATGTTTCCTGGGCCTCTCGGACAAAGTTTGCTTGGCAGGAATACAGGAAAACTTTGGGATCTTAGAACGGTAAATATTAGAGACTTTTCTCAAAACAAGCATAATAAAGTAGATGATACACCATATGGTGGTGGTGCTGGGATGGTTATGCGTCCTGACGTTGTTCATCGGGCTATGCTACATGCGTTATCATTTTACAATAATCATCCAAAAGTTATTTTTATGACACCTCGAGGAAAAATTTTTAATGATGCTACTGCAAGGAGTATAGCTTCGCATAATAAAGATGGTGCAATAATTTTGTGCGGAAGGTATGAAGGTATCGATCAGCGTGTAATAGATTTATGGGTAAAAGAATATGGTATGGAAGAGATTTCTGTAGGTGATTATATATTATTTGGCGGAGAAATCCCTGCGATGATAGTGATTGAGGCATGTGCACGTTTTATAGATGGGATGCTTGGAAACCCTGATTCTAGCGAAGATGAAAGCTTTTCATCTGGTTTGTTGGAACATTCACACTACACTAAACCTGCCAATTGGAATAATCTAGATGTACCTCAAATATTAATGTCTGGGAACCATGAAGCTATACGTAAATGGCGCTATGAAGAATCTCTAGCCATTACAAAAAGCCGTAGAATTGACTTGTATGAACAATTTTTAAAGCAATCTAAAAAATAATTGAATAACGGTAACAAGATAAATTTTATTAACTTAATTAGGTATATTAAATTCTGCGTCAATTTGTATATTTCGGTATTGACAGGACCATAAATAACCATACTATATATATTTTCAAAAATACGTAGGTTGCTATACTATGGCCGTTATATCAGTGAAGATATTATATTTATAATGCTAGTTCTTGTATCGTGCATAAGAAGGCGGCGCCCCGCGCCATTTCCGCCGCCTGCTTTAATATATTGTTATCATGATGCTTGTTGATGTCAGTGTTGTTGCAACATATTGGAAGTCAATATGAGTAACTATATATATTTCAAAAAGGATTAGGTTGCCATACTATGGCCATTATATCAATGAAGCTTTACTATATGTCAATGTTCACTTACATAATGTTATCTCAGTAATAAAGGATGTGGCACTGCCACCATTTTTTCAAAAAAATATAGTAGTAGTGTATATGGTTGTTTATAGGTATGTGATATAACGTATATGTTTTATGGAGAGATAGGCTGTCGTGCTACGACCGCCACTGGTTCACCTAACGGTGAAGGTGGCTTAGGTTTGTAATCGATGCTATTGTGATTGCGGTTGCGTATGTTGTGTTGTGATGTGTTGTAAATTTTACGTTTATTTTATACGTATTTGTTATAAGTATGATATATCAGTAAGTATGTTTCTCTTAGCGTAGTGTCAGAAACTGGCTTAATGTGGCTAGACTACAGGGTTTGCCTTGAGTAAGTCAGCTTTGCTAATGTGTGCAGCACGTTGTGTTTAATGATAATAAAATGTTATAGGCTGCTTCTTTTTTCATAAGCCGGCCGCTGAAAATTATGCTTGTAGCTGCAGGTTTAATAGGTGGCTGTTTTTGGTTGACCTGCTTCGTTTTAGATACTACGAAATTTGTGAGTATCCTATAGTTTCCTGATGTACTATGGCCATTATATCAGTGAATCTTGTATATAATGCTAGCTGTTGTC
>JAFUQI010000027.1 GCA_017481035.1 Alphaproteobacteria bacterium
GTAATGCTTTATATTTATTAGTTATTTTAGACATAATCATCTCCTTTTGTCTAATATCATTACATATATGATAACAGATAAAAGTTAACAGAAGGTTAATGTTTAAACAAAAATGTTTTAATGTTGATAGGAATCATAATAAGTATGTATTAATTAGCAGACTGCTTATGTGCAAGACAATAACCAGCATAGTATAGTAACATAAGCCTTTTTGAAATATATATAGTTATATTGACAGTTCCAAATTGATATATCATCAATTGCGTCTATCTAACCAATTGTAGTCTTCGACGTTTTTAGTTTAAACTTGTATCTCGATGCTATATAATATCGATATAAAAATTTTGAACTATTCGATAAGTGTTTAACAAACTTTTTGGTGCCCTTTCGAAAGATATGGCTATTGACTTAGGAACTGCTAACACCCTTGTGTATGTAAACGGAAAAGGAGTTGTTCTCAACGAACCATCAGTTGTTGCCGTTTCGGTTATAAATGGTAAGTCTGAAGTAGTCTCAGTTGGAAACGAAGCCAAGCAGATGCTTGGAAGAACACCTGGCCATATTAATGCAATAAGGCCACTTCGTGATGGGGTTATCGCAGATTTTGAAGTCGCTGAAGACATGATAAAATACTTTATTAGAAAAGTTCATAATAGAGGTTTCTTTACATCTCCGCGAATTATAATATGTGTTCCTTTTGGAGCAACTGCAGTTGAACGACGAGCAATACAAGAATCAGCAGAAGGCGCAGGGGCTCGTGAGGTTTACTTAATCGACGAACCGATGGCAGCAGCTATAGGTGCTGGGCTTCCAATAACTGAACCTGTTGGATCAATTGTCGTTGATATCGGCGGAGGTACAACAGAGGTTGCGGTTATATCGCTTGGTGGAATTGTTTATGCATCCTCTATTCGCGTAGGAGGTGACCGCATGGACGAAGAAATTATTTCATACATTAGAAAAAACTTTAGCCTTCTCATAGGAGAAGCAACAGCCGAAAGAATAAAGAAGGAAGTTGGTTCAGCTATATGTACACCAGATAGCAAAGATATTAAGATGACAATAAAAGGTCGTAGCCTTGTGGACGGCAATCCAAGAGACATAGAAATTAACCAAAAACATATCGCAGAAGCACTTATGGATCCAGTATCCACAATAGCTAGTGGTGTTAAAGATGCACTAGAAAGAACCCCACCAGAGTTAGTCGCAGACATAATTGATTCAGGAATCACGCTCACAGGAGGTGGAGCACTTCTCTCCAATCTAGATGTTGTTATTTCACGTATAACAGGTGTTGCAGTTAAGATAGCAGATAATCCGTTGGATTGCGTTGTTCTTGGAACTGGAAAGGCTCTATCGGAAACAAGAAGAAGAAACTCAGTTCTATTAAAAACATATTAGAGAAAGGTTTTTTGCAAATGATAATAACTATGCTTGGAATAACAGTTCAGGTTCTAATAGGTATCATGAACTTTATAGAATATCTATTAATAGCCTACATTATTCTTGGATGGTTTGTCTTTTTGGGAGCCATAAAAAATAGGGATAGTTTTTTCTTTAAAGTTTATGTTTTTTTGATGAGTCGCATGGAGCCTGTATTGGCACGTATACGCCAATTTTTGCCGTCAGTTATGGGCTTTGATTTTTCTCCTTTAGTGATCTTTTTAGGATTACATTTTGCAAAAATTATTGTAAGTAGATTGTTTTTGGCAATAGTTTATGGATAATGATTTAGAACTTTCTATATCACAAGTTATAAAAAAATACGGACTTCTTTCTGATAAACGTTATTCTAAATCATTAGGACAAAACTTTTTAACTGATTCGACATTACTTGATAGAATCGCAAGACAAGCTTTGCCATTTAACGGAGAAGATATAGTTGAAATAGGACCAGGTCCGTGCGGGCTTACTAGATCAATACTACATATATTTCCTAGAACGAACATATTTTGTATCGAGAAGGATTGCCATTTAAAGGAATTGCACAATAACTTAAAGGCGCATCTAGGCTACAGATTAAACTTTATATATAAAGATGCCATTAATGTTAATCTAAAAGATATAACGAAAAACAGAGTCATAATTATTGCAAATTTGCCATATAATGTTGGTACTCAACTTCTAGTAAATTGGCTTCACGAGATCGATAAAATTGAACGAATGGTTATTATGTTGCAGGAAGAAGTTGTTGATCGTATATGCGCTAAGACTGGAACAAAAGATTATGGTAGGTTAAGCATAATTTCTCAACTTCAATGTAATGTTGAAAAACTATTTGTGGTGTCAAAAAAAGCTTTTACACCATCACCAAAAGTTGAATCAGCGATCGTTAAATTAACTCCAAAAACAAGCAGATTACAAAACTTGACAAAACTTGAAAAACTAACAAGCGTATGCTTTCAACATCGACGCAAAACAATACTTAACATATTGAAAAAATATTACAAAAACTGTGAAGAAGTTTTAACGTCTTGCGCTATTGATTTTAAATCAAGACCAGAAGTAATACATCCAGAATTATTTGATATATTATCACAAAAACTAATAACGACAGAGTAATGCTTGACTTTATTATTATATTCGTGTTAATATTGAATTGTACAGGGGTGATTGCAGGCAATGACAATGTTAAAGCTAAAAACGGTATCCATTATTTTATTGCTTACGATATCTGAAAATGGATATTCAAAAGATATTTGGACTGAACATTATGCTACAATTAAGGATTCAGATCCTTGCAGAAGCCTAGAGGACCATAGAAAAACATCTGACGGGATATCGGTAAAATCATCTATCGATGCATTAATGCAACTAGCTAACAACACTACCGAAAAATGCGTTGTATATACTGGACATTTAGATAATGCGTCTTTTAACTCGATAACAATGCAAAAACTTTTCACTAAATTTGGATACGATAACAGAACATCAAGATCCGATCTATTATCGCAAATCGAATCAGAAATGACTGAACAATATTCCGAAAAAAATAAATTTATAAGTGAAGCTATAAAAGATGTAAACATTTGGTGCGATATATTGCAGATTGATAAGTTGCGCTTCAAGATATATGTTCCAATTCAATATGATTCAACAAAACCGCTAAATGTTTCTGTCCTTAATGAATACGGAACATGTTGGCTAAATTCAACAATGCATATTTTAAAAAACTTGAACCTAGAAAGTATTGTACAATCATCGATAGATCACACTAATAATCAAAATTTTATGAGAGCCATTTCAAATTATTTAAAGGCAATGGATATAAGTACACAAGAAAAACAAGAGGCTCTTTACGAGGCGAAAAGGACAATTGGAGAAAAGTTATCAAAAGGAACAAAAATAATATCGGGTCCAATAAAAATCAATACAATAACAAGGGCTGGAATGCCTATAAAAGTTAATTATGATTCTAATATATCAGGTGATCTTCAAGATAAGTGTAATATAATTATAGATACTGGAAATCCAAAAGAAAAAGGCTTGACATACGATGTACTCCAAAACGACAAAGACTTACGCGAATCAAACAGTTTAGGCGGCAGCTGGAACACCTTATTTGAAAGGATATTTGGAGGAATACCACTCGGTAAGATCACTTCAAATAAGTTTCTTCAAAACGTTTGTATTCATTCTGATGTTGCAGACAGAAATTATTATGCTGGAACAGATTTGTTCGGATCTGGTAGAGCGTTTAACTATGCTGCTGATATATCAAAGAGTAACAACAAGTCAACATTTGCTGGAGAATTAAACAATGCTATGAATAAACTGGTCGCTTTAAAGATGCCAAACATCTTAATTATAAACAGCGAAAAGTTTAAAACTTCTGACATACCTCAAGATCTGTCTATAAAAGGTAAAAATTATAAGTTAAATTCATTAGAGGTTTTAACTTCAGATCATGCATATCCGATATTAAAAAACGGTGAAGAATGGATTAAGCATGACAACCATATAGTAAATAAGATTGATCTAAGAAACGAACAACAAAAACAAATAAAAAATATTATATGTTTTTATAAAATATCATAGCTTTCGCTATGATATTAACGGCATTAGCAATAACTACTAATAATATACTTGCTAATATAAACTTCTTGTTGAAACCGAAAAGTTCTGCAACTATTGATGCCTAATACAGACTATTTAGTCGAATATGTTTGAACTTAGTACTTTATTGTATATTATTTTGCTTCCTGTATATATAACAAAAACAAGCAGAATATATTGCTTATAACGTATGATAGTTCTTGTATTAAAACAAGCATGAAACATACCGCTCCGTTTTAGCCGACTAGTTAAATATTACTTTATGTTAATACATGTTGAATATTACACATTACACAATTGGTATAATATACAAGGCATGTAGTGTTGTTATAATGGCGTTATGTATTCTTTGTATCTGGTTGCAGCGCTACGACTATAGTAATGTACAACCAGGTAGTATGTTGTGCTACCAAACATCATGGTTAAATATTATTTTATGTTAATACGTATCGAATATTACACATTACACAATGGGCATAATATACAAGGAATGTAGTGTTGTTATAATGGCGTTATGTATTCTTTGTATCTGTTTGCAGTGCTACGACTATAGTAATGTACAACCAGGTAGTATGTTGTGCTACCAAAACAGACGGATTAAGTAATTCTGCATAAAATTATTGGTTGTTATGATGCTTGTCGATGTCATTGTCTGAATAGAACTATAACTTTTGTCTATATATCGTTTTGATCTTTTAACTCGCTGGAAAGCATGCATAGGAATACATTATCTTTAATATACTTGCAAACAACTAAACGTTCGCAAGATTGCGAATACTTTATAATACCTTAAAGCAAAATAGGGCAATATGCCCTGTTATTTTTTTTAAGCAATTGTTGATTTTAGCATCCAAATTATTTTTTCGTGAAAGGCTAACCTGCTGTTTAAGACGTCAACTGTGCCAAAATCATCTGAATCGTTTATTGTTTTTATTCCATTTTTAATATCGTCTCTTATTGTTTTGTGATCTAAAAGTAATGCCTTTAGCATTTCTTCCGAAGTTTCGGCGTTTAAGTTATCGTTTATAGATGCAATTTCCAAAAATTCCTTAAATGTTGCAGGTGACTTTCCTCCAACCATCCTTATGCGTTCAGCGATTACATCTATTGCTGCAAAAAGATCGTTATAATGTTCTTCTGTCATGAGGTGAATTCCCCTAAATGCACATGACTCCACGTTCCAGTGGATATTTTGAGTTTTTAAAAAAAGAATATATGAATTTGCTAAAAGCCTTGATAATACTTCGATTGACTTATCGCATGCGCATGATTGTTTGCAAGAACAAACCATAATTAACTCCTAAAAATTTATCATTACTGTCAAATTATCTCAAAAAAAAAGTAATTCAGCAATAGCCAAAAATATCATAAAACAAGCATAGACAACATTGTTAACAATGAGATATAAAAACTGATATATATATTTATAGATAAATTAGCTTGTCAAGGAATGAGCCTTGGATGATTTATTGTTTGCAATCTCGTGCGTGTAATTTATTAAAAGTGATAGTTTTTTTTCAGCGTAGCACGAATATTTCCGGTTGGCTTATCTCTTTCTGCTTCATAAGATATAACTATAGAGCTACTGCATCGCAAGGCACTATATGCCATCAGATGAACACATAGAACTTATGACAAAGTTCTTTGAAAAACATTATGGCAAGAAGTATTCCGAGATGTTTACAAAGATTGTAGAGAATCAGAAGTATAAATATTTTACAAAGCACGAACAACATA
>JAFUQI010000028.1 GCA_017481035.1 Alphaproteobacteria bacterium
TGAGTATAGTATTTAAATATAACAGGTTTATCTTTAGTGCCATTTAGTTGTATATTAAAGTTATTACTATTAGGTATAGGTATACTCTTAGGTAGTATAAAGGTAGATCCTCCTTCTAGAGTAAATATCCCACTACTACACCATTTAGATAGATTTGTTATATTAGATATATCTATAGTTCCTTTATTAGTTAGAGTGCTACTACTATCGATATCTATAACACTACTACCTTTTAATGTAATAGTTCTTGTATTATTTAATGTAGCACTATTATATAATCCTAATACTCCATTAATAATATCTATAGTACCATAATTATTACTAGTATAATTATTATTAAGACCTAATATACCATAGTTATCTATTATAACATTACCATAGTTAGTAAATGTATTATAACAGAATAATACATAATAATAATAATCATTAGTATAGTTTGTTGTTAACTTTAATGTATAACCATTATTAATAGTTACTGTATTATTAGCTATCCAATATTTATTACTGTTCTTACTACTTGTGTTAAACACATATGTATTATCTTCTGTTGTAGACCAATAGTTATAATCTGTTTCTGTAGGAACAGATGGTGTACTACCTATAGTTATAGGATTATCTACTTCTGTATAATTACTACTATATACTTCTCCTATATTGCCCCCCCCCAGTATAGCTAAGTATAGTAATGCTTTATATTTATTAGTTATTTTAGACATAATCATCTCCTTTTGTCTAATATCATTACATATATGATAACAGATAAAAGTTAACAGAAGGTTAATGTTTAAACAAAAATGTTTTAATGTTGATAAGAATCATAATAAGTATGTATTAATTAGCAGGCTGCTTATGTGCAAGACAATAACCAGCATAGTATAGTAACATAAGCCTTTTTTAAAATATATATAGTTATATTGATAGTTCGCAATTGATATATTATCAATTGCGACTAAGCAACAATACTATCATTGGAAGGCATCATGATAACAAAATGTTAATAGCAGGCGGCGCCACGCGCCATTTCACGCATCTTGCTTATGTGCAAAGACAATATCTAGATTCGTTTTGATTTAGTTAACTCTGTTGTAAATGCAGATAGCTGACAATCTTTAACAATTTAAACCAATTTGTGATAGAATGATTTTGGCGCAAAGTTACTTTAAAAAAAATGGCAAAACTGTATTTTTATTATTCTGCAATGAATGCCGGCAAAACTACAAAGTTACTTCAAAGCAGCTTTAACTATAAGGAGCGCGGCATGGATACATTGATATATACGTTTAAGATGGACAATAGATCTGGTTATTCAAAGGTTTCATCACGCATAGGAATTTCTGTTAGTGCAAATGTTTTTGACGCAACAACCAACATGCTTCAGGACATAAAAGAAAAGCTCACTAAAAATATATCTTGTGTATTGATTGACGAAGCGCAATTCTTAAAGAAGCAACAAGTAAAAGATTTGTGTCAGGTTGTTGATGAATTAAATATACCAGTTCTTACATACGGACTTCGAACAGACTTTCTAGGAGAACCTTTCGAAGGTAGCCTGTATTTGCTTTTATGGTCAGATGAGCTAATAGAAGTAAAAACAATATGTCATTGCGGGCGTAAGGCTATGATGAATGCCAAGATAACCCCAGATAAACGCATTGTTCGTGCCGGAGAACAAATAGATATAGGCGGAAACGAAAAATACGTTTCATTATGCAGAAGGCATTATTGGGAAGGAAATATTGGAGATTAATTAATTTTTGTGATAGTATAAAATATAGAGAGCATTTTTGATAGAGAGTTTTATATGAGAGGAAATGCGCTTGAAGCAATAATAGGAGCAATCGTTTTGGTTATAGCTTCATTTTTTGTATATTTTGCATATGAAACTAGCGGTCAAAAAATAAAGGCAGGATACGAAGTCTTAGCGCGTTTTGGCGACATAAGTGGCATCACGTCTGGATCGGATGTCAAACTAAATGGTATAAAAATCGGCACAGTTCAAAAAGTTTCGATAGACAAAGACTATCAGGCATCCATTACGTTACTAATCAAAGACAATATCAAAATTCCAGAAGATAGCTCGCTTTCTGTTGCAACAGATGGTATAATGGGCAACAAATATATAGCTGTAAATGCTGGTTTTTCTAGCGAGATGATTAAACCTGGATCAGAAATAGAGAAAACAAAATCAGCAATGAATTTAGAAAGCTTAATAGAAAATTTTGCAATTGGTACGAAATAGAAATGGGAAATAGCAAAAAGATAACAAGAGACGAGATAATTAAAATTTTAGAAGACAAAAAAGCCGTAGATATACAATCATATGATCTTCAAGAAAATAAAACAAAACTTTCTGACTTCTGTATAATTGCGTCAGGTACTTCATCAAGACATGCCGAAGGTTTAGTAGATATTGTTCGAAAATTTTTAAAGACAACAAAAAGACAAAAGGTTCATGTAGAAGGTCGTGCGCAAAGTGGATGGATGTTGCTTGAATCTTGCGGTATAGAAGTACATATATTTAAGCCAGAATTACGTGAGTACTACGATATAGATGAAATTATGAAAGCTTTGTAACTATATTTTCTTTTGTATTACACTCATCGCAATACTGCATTAACATAGATAAGTTCATGCGTATAACAGAGTTGAGCAAATTTTATCCTTAACAATCACAATATATATGCTCAGGTTGCGATTATACCAAGGAAGTTTGTAGGTATATATTGCCTTGCTCATAGCCGGCCGCGGAAATGGCGCGGAGCGCTGCGGGCTTAATATGGGGGCTGGTTATTTTGTTTCGTTTGAGATACTACGAAATTTGTGAGTATTCTATAGTTTGCTGATGCAGTGGCGGAGCCATGATATTTATATATCCTGTCTCCGCCACATATCGGACGCAATTGATAATATATCAATATAACTATATATATTTCAAAAAGGCTTAGGTTGCCATACTATGGCCATTATATAAATTCAGCTAAGCCTTACCTGTCAAGGCACGTTAAGGTTATATATTGGTTTAAGGAAATGGATGTGGCACTGCCACCCTTTTAAA
>JAFUQI010000029.1 GCA_017481035.1 Alphaproteobacteria bacterium
AAGAAGCATCCTATAACATTTTATCATCATTAAACACAACATGCAGAATTGCGCTAAGAACAGCATACTTATATCAATATGTCAACATTATAGCAAACACGCATAAAATAAACACGAAACTTGCCACAGGTCACAACGCAACATATATAACAGCAATCAAAATAGCAAGCTCCACAGCGCAATTCCAGCCGCTTGCTTGTGTGCAATGCAATAACGATAATCTCGTTTTATTAGTATAACTATAATGATTCTACTTGTTTTTGTTTATAGTCACCATATCGTATATAGCAAAAATCTTGAACGACATTCTGTTGGAGCATGTTTCGATTGTCAAGTATAATTGGCTTTTGTTTTTTATTTTTATTCATCAATTCATGTACTTTACGATAATCAAGTTTTGCAAAATCTCCCCAATTTGTCATAATCAATATTATATCAGCTCCATGAGCTGATATATACGGACTTTCAACTAAGTTAAAGTTTCTGTTAGATACAATATTATATGGCAACTTATTGATTGTTTTTTCAAGATCAATATACGCTGGATCATAAGCGTTAACAATATAACCATTTGATAAAAGATCATCTATTACTTTCACGCTTGGAGATTCTCTTATATCGCTTGTTTGCGCCTTAAAAGAAAGCCCCCATACCGCTATAATTTTTCTATCATCTTCTGTAGACGGTCCAATCAGTTCTTGTGCTTTTTTACTAATTCTTTTTATATGTTTGTCATTACTTTTTATTGTTCCCTTTATTGTTTCTAGATCGAATCCAAATGTTAAGGCAATATTTTGCAAGATTCTTGCTGCCCTTGGATAAGAAGTTCCACCAAACCCAGGAGAAACCTCGAAACTTCTAGATGCTACCCGTGAATCAAGGGTCATTCCTTTCATAACTGCATCAATATCAGCGCCAGAATACTCGCATAATGTTGCTATTTCATTTATATATGCCATTTTTGTTACGACAAAACCAATTGTAGCATATCTAATAAGTTCAACGGTTTCATAATTTGAGTATATAAAAGGAGTGTTAAGATTTTTTATTACAGAATACATTTCTTCTATAAGCTCTTTTGCTTTTTGGGAATCATTATTAATTCCTATCAAAACTCTACTTGGCATCATGAAATCATGAATTGCTGAACCTTCTCTTAAAACTGTCGGATTTGCAATTATATCATAGTCAATTCCACACTTTAAATCTGGCCTTGCAAATTGAAAATTTTTTAATAAGATTGAACAACTCCCAACGGGAACGCTTGTTTTAATAAAAATACCAGTATAGTGCTCATCTGATAAATGTAGCGCAATTTGATCGAGATAGTTATGAAGCTGAGATAAATCTAAATCATTACCACAAGCTTTTGTTGTTGGCACAGTTACAATAATCGATTTTGTTTCACGAATTGATTCCTCGATATTTTGAGAATACTTAAGCTTTCCAGAGTCTAGGTGCTTAGCAAGCATTTGCATTAACCCTGGTTCGTATATAGAATATTGACGACTTTGCAAAACCTCAAACTTTTCTGGATCCAGTTCTAACAACACAACATCATGACCTATCTCGCAAAGACAGGCAGAAACTATTGCGCCGACATATCCACTGCCAGCGACCGTAATTAACATTTTACACTCCCGAACACATCCATATGTTATAATAACATATAATGAAGTTCGTTTACAATATAAGCAAAATTTTATGTACCACGCACTATATATAGTGTCAACTCCTATCGGAAACATGAAGGACATATCTCAACGGGCAATTGAAACACTTCGTTCTGTGGATATAATCTTTTGCGAAGATACGAGAGTATCGTCAAAATTACTTGATAGTCTTTCAATACGAAAGCCACTAAAAGTGTATAATGACCACAACGCACAGCGTGCAATAGACATAGCTTTAAATTACATGCTCAATAAACAAAAAGTAGCGATTATATCTGACGCCGGTACTCCATTGATTTCAGACCCTGGATACAAGTTAGTAAATGCATGTATAAAGAATAACTTAAGTTATACAGTTATACCAGGATGCTGTTCGCCAATTGCTGCTCTAACTTTATCAGGATTTCCAACTGATCGATTTGTGTTTTGCGGATTTTTTAATTCTGACAGATTAGAAGAATATAAACATATGCAAATGACATTGATATTTTTTGAATCTCCGAAACGAATAATTGAAACACTAAACAAAATGAAGTTGATTTTTTGTGGCAGAGACGTAGCTGTTGTTAGGGAGATAACAAAGATATACGAAGAAACAGTTAGAGGAAGTTTTGACGATGTTATACGGCATTTCGATCAAAATGAAGCCAAAGGAGAATGCATAATCTTGCTGTCACCTCAAGAGCAAAGCAATAAATGCGAAAGAGAAATATTCAGTTTAGCTGACAGACTAAAAGACAAACTAACAAATAAAGATATAAGTTCAATTTTATCAGAGCACTTCAAAGTTAGCAAAAATGATATATACAAATATTTAATTAGCAAGGAGGAAGAATGATTCGTTCATTTATCTACAGCATTGTTTACTGGCCAATATTCGTAATGATATTAGCGATTATGTACCCAATTACAAAGTTATCAAAAAAAGGTTCGTATCCTGCACTGTTGACCTACAGATTACTAACAAAATGGACATTATTATGTCAAAAATATATCATAGGAATAGACTACAAGGTATCAGGACTAGAACGAGTAAAAAATAATCAAGTTATAATTGGTTGCAACCATCAATCATCTTGGGAAACATTCATATTTTCAATATTGTTAGATAACTTTGCGATGGTAATAAAGCAAGAGCTTCTAAAGAAACCACTAGCTGGAATATATTTCGAAAAACTAGCGTGCATACCCATTGATCGTTCTTCACCGGTAAAAGCAATAAAAACGCTCTTGAAATATGGGAAAGAAGCATACTTAGCTGGGAAATCAATAGTAATATTTCCAAATGGCACAAGAGCGTCTATTAACGAATCAACAGAATATAAAAGTGGCATATATGCATTATATAAAGCATTAAACATACCAGTAGTGCCAGCAACCGTTAACTCTGGAAAATTTTGGCCGAGAAACTCGTTCAAAAAATCGCCAGGAATAATTGAGTTAAGATTCAAAGAACAAATCTCTCCAGGATTATCAAAAGAAGAATTTTTCGAACAATTTAGTAAAGCCCAAGAGCAATCTGTTAATCAGATTCAATGGACATAACAGCCTTTTTAACAGTTGTATACATATCGGTCGAGGTCATCTCGAGCTCCATATACAACGTTAATAGATCCGCACGTTTAACAATTATATCCGCTCCATATACGACATAATACATTTTTCTGCGCGTATTTTTCTTCCATCTTTCTAAAGATATTTGTGCAACCTGATCTAACGGGATATGAACAAGACGTCCAACACCAGTCCTGAAGCTTCCCTGCCCCAATATCGGTAGCACCAAATATGGCCCCTGTTTTACACCCCATTTTTTCATAGTGTCGCCAAATGTTGTAGTACGCTTTTTAAATCCAATTTTTGATGCAACATCTGCAGTTCCAAAGAACCCAAAAATTGTATTTATCAAAAACCTAACCGTTGTGTTTGCAATATTTTGCATATCTGCTTGCAATATATAATTTATCAAACTTATTGGAGAAAAAAAGTTCGATGTAAAATTCGAAATTCCTACTTGTAAAAAATTAGGAAATATATGTTTATATGCAGTTGAGATTGGTGTTAAAAAAACTTTATCTAAAGCATTGTTAACCTTAAACATCAAGCGGTTAAACGGTTCCAATGGGTCATAAATTCCATCGAGCTCGTCTTCATGAATAGGAGATTCGTCAAAACTCCATTCAGAGTCAGATATAGACTCAGATTCTATTGAGTTTTCCAAGCGTTTAACATTATCATTTGAAAAACAACAAAATAAGCAAGAATAAACTATGGTTATTTTAGAAACAAACTTCACAAAAACAAGCTCAGAAAAAATTAACTATAAAAACAGTTTACGATAATTTTATCTAATTTAACATTTCTTTTATGCGTCAAAACAAAACGTAACGTAATGCAATAAAAGCATGTATCAAACACATTCAGTCCGAAATATTATAAATAAATATATTTTCAAAAAAGGCTTAGGTTACTATAGTATGCTAGTGAGTGTATTGTACACAAGCAGACTGCTAGAATGGCGTAGCCTTGCGGTTGTATATGTTGTGATGTGATGTGCGACAAATTTTATGTGACATATTAATAAACATGCTGCTCTTAACCTACGTTCAGAAGCGTGTTTAATGATAATAAAA
>JAFUQI010000030.1 GCA_017481035.1 Alphaproteobacteria bacterium
ATTTGGGATGTTAAAGGAACTATAAATAGTAATAATAATATAACATATACTAAAGGATCTAGTAGTAATGTTAAAGGTGGTAATATTAGAAGTAGTATTAGAACTAAAGGAGGTAAGATAGTGTTTAAATAAGAGAGAGCCTATCTATAGGCTTTCTTTTGTGTATGGGGTGATTGGGATGCGTAAACATTTATGGGAGTTTTTTAAGTTTGACAACACACAACCTTATTAAGTAGCATATAAATATAAGATAGCATTCTATGCAAAATCTTTCAAAGCCAACGGTAACTCTTCGTTGGAAAGATCAGAAAATTGATGTATTATGAATTAATAGGAGAACAATAAAATGTTTATTATGCAATCAAAAAATAAAACTGCTTTTAGAACTCATACTTGTAATGAGTTAAGGGTTGAAAATGTTGGTAATGACGTGTCTATTTGTGGCTTTGTTCACAGAATAAGGGATCACGGCGGACTTCTATTTATAGATCTTAGGGATCACTATGGCACAACGCAGTGTGTTGTTCAGGAAGGAGACGCTGCATTTAAGTTAGCCGAATCTTTAAAGGATGAATCAGTTATCAAAGTAACCGGAACTGTTATTAAGCGTGAAGAATCAACGATTAACAAGAATATGGATACAGGCGAAATTGAGATAAAGGTCTCTAAAATTGAACTTTTATCAGCGCCAAGCGAGCAACTTCCTCTTCAGATAAACGTCGAGAATGAATTCCCTGAGGATACGAGACTAACATACAGATATCTGGATCTTCGTAAAAAAGAAAATCACGATAACATAGTTCTAAGATCTAATATAATATCACATGTTCGAAATGCTATGATAGAGCAAGGATTCCTGGAAGTCCAAACGCCTATTTTGACTTCATCATCTCCAGAAGGTGCAAGGGATTATTTAGTCCCAAGCAGAGTCCACCATGGCAAGTTTTATGCTCTTCCTCAAGCTCCACAACAGTTTAAGCAGCTTTTGATGGTAGCTGGATTTGACAAATACTTCCAGATAGCTCCATGTTTCAGAGATGAAGACGCAAGGGCTGATAGATCGCCAGGTGAGTTCTATCAACTTGATTTCGAAATGAGTTTTGCATCACAAGATGATATATTCAATGCAATTGAGCCTGTTATATACAGCACATTCAAAAAGTTTGCACCAAGCGACTATGAGATAACTGAATATCCTTTCAAAAGAATAAAATACGAAGACTCGATGCTTCATTATGGAAGTGATAAACCAGATCTAAGAAATCCATTGATTATTGAAGATTTAACCAACATTTTTGAAGACTCAAACTTTGGAGCATTTGTTGAAGCTATTAAACAAGGTGCAAAAGTTAGATCTATTAACGTGCCAGATTGCGCAAAAGAACCACGCAGCTTTTTTGATAAGCTAAACGATTGGGCAAAGAGCATAGGACTTCCAGGGCTTGGATATATTACGTTAACACATGATGGAGAATATAAAGGTCCTATAGTAAAGTTCCTTAACGAATCAGATCTAGCAGAAATTGCCAAGATCAATAAGATGAACAAAGGAGATGTTGTTTTCTTGGTATGTCATAATGATCCAAAGGTTGCGGGAACAGTTCGAACAAAGCTTGGCTGTACAAAAGGATTAGTTAATGAAAAGGCTTATAAATTCTGCTGGATTGTTGACTTCCCAATGTATGAATACGATGAAGAAACAAAACAGATCATCTTCTCGCACAACCCATTCTCAATGCCACAAGGAGGTCTTGAGGCTTTAGAGACTATGGATCCATTAGATATAAAGGCATATCAATACGACATAGTCTGTAATGGTATAGAGCTTTCAAGTGGAGCTATAAGGAACCATATACCAGAAATTATGTATAAAGCATTCGAAATAGCTGGCCATGATAAAGATTTTGTTGATACAAAATTCAAAGGAATGATCAAGGCATTTAAATACGGAGCTCCACCACATGGAGGATGTGCTCCAGGAATAGATCGCATGGTTATGCTCTTGGCAAGAACAGAGAATATAAGAGAAGTTATAGCTTTCCCATTCAATCAACAAGCACAAGATCTTATGATGGGAGCGCCAGCAGAAGTAACTCCTCAACAATTAAAAGAACTACATATAGCAGTTTTGCCAAAGGTGAATAAAAAATGAAAATGAATAAAATTGCTATTATAAGCATTTCCCTTCTAGTCCTTGCTGGGGGGGAGCTGTGGAAACATAGATTAATTCTAGAAGATAATTTCGATGTTGGCATTATTTCCTATAATATAAACACACCAGTTTCAAATTACGGCGCGGCACTGCATTCCTACGCGATGCAAAAATACCTAGATAAATTGGCATAAGTAATGTGATCATAAACTATATGCCTGAAAATAATAAGCCTCGCGTCCTAAAGAATATAGCAAATCATTTGTTGGACTTTGAGCTTAAAGAAACTTTTTATTATTTGAAATTTGCACAAAAGGCAAAACTTAAAGCTGATAAATTTTTGTCATTCTTTAAAACGAATTGCAAGATTACAAACAACATGTATGACATAAATAATCTATATAAGCTAAAAGGTATAAAACGCTTTATTTGCAATACAGATGTGACATGGTGTAAGAATGGAAAGTATGGATATGATAGAGGTTTCTTATGTGATTTTCCAAACATGAAGACTGGAGATAATATTGCATATTCAATAGATTTCGGAAGCGGAAAATTAGATAAGAAAAAGAAGAAAAGCCTCAAGAAATACGCGAAGAACTTTAAACATATTTCAGTAAGAAACATATTCAGAATAGAAGAATTTAAAGAAGTAACAGATAGAGATGATGCAGTAATTACAATAGATCCAACGTTTCTTATAGATTCATCAGACTATGATAAAATCGCAAAAATGCCAGATAACCTAAAAGATTACGTTTTAGTTTATAATTGCCAAGAAAACGATCCAAGAATACAACAAAAAGCAGAAGAATATGCCAAAAAGAATGGAAAGAAAGTTGTTGTCATAGACTGCTATGTTAAGTTCTTTTCTGGATATAAAAATCTAAACATATCAATGCAAGGAATCGATGAATTCTTAGGGTTAGTAAAAAATGCAGATTGCGTATTTACTAATTCTTATCATGGAATATGCTTCTCGATAATCTATAAGAAAAACTTTGTTGCATTTGGAAGAAAAGCAAATCCAGACAAGATAAACACTCTATTGGAATTATTCTCTCTATATGATTGTATGTACTCAGAAGAAGATGAATTAAAAATACACAAAATAGATTATGACAAAGTATATAAAAAACTATACAAATATCGAGATGAAGCTGATGCATTTTTAAAGACAGCGTTGAATAAGTAAACTATATTATTTTGACGCAATTAATATCAATTGCGTTTAAATATGGCGTTAGCAACAGAATTAACAAAAACAAGTAGAGAGTTATATGCTATATATTGTCGTTATTGTATTGCCCAATAAGCAGGCGGCGGAAATGGCGCGGGGCGCCTCCTGCTAAAAATTCTCGTTATACTAATAATTAGACGTATTAAACATATTGTTTTCTTTTTACTAAAATTTATTGTTATTAGGATGCTTGCAAATGTCTAAAATTTAAAAAAAAGACAAAGGTGATAAAAATATTTAAACTTTTGTGTTAATATGCTATTTTGAATAAAAGTTTTTCGTATATCAAAAAATAAAAAACATGAGACCTAATTTTAACAAGGTTGCCATAGCAGTAAGTTTAGCCCTGGCAACTATCTCAATTATCAAAAGCAACAAAGCAATTCATAGTCACCGGGGGGGGGCAGCATCAATCGCAAAGCAACTCAAAGATATAAAAAATCAAAATAAAAAGCTACAATCGCATTGTTTATATCTCAACTTCGTTATTAATAGCACATGTGATATAACTAAGTGCAAACCAGCAAAAGGACTTTTAAGGGAAGCTCAACTCGTTAGATTTAGATGTCTAAAACTTGTCACAAAAATACTTGAGAAAAACGGGGTAAAAACATGGCTAGAGTATGGAACATTAATCGGGGCTTATAGGCATAAAGGATTCATTCCATGGGATGACGATATTGATATAGGCATTTTAAAAAAGGATTACTATAAGGCAAAGGAGATTTTAAATAAAGCGTTCCAAGGAACTGAGTTTGTTGCACAAATAGGAGGAAAAGGCACAGCCTCTAGTGTTTTAAAAGTACGAGACAAAACAACAAAATTCTGTTACATAGATATATTTCCATTTGAATTATGCAACCTTGCAAAGGAAGTAAACATAAAGGAATATGAACAAAGGGTAAAGGATATTGTCAAAGAGTTTAGATCAAAGTGCACTAAAGATCCTGCAAAAATAGAACAAGATATCATAGAAAAAGCAGAAATAATACAACAACTTTATGTAAAAGAAAATATTGAAATTAAAAAAGATAGTGGTAATTTTATGATATGCGCTATAGAATCACAATTTAAGGTAAAACCTTATGCAGATGTACATTTTACTAAAAACATATTCCCATTAAAGAAAATAGAGTTTGAAGGAGAAACATTTTATGCACCAAATAATACACTTGCGTACTTATCAGAAAGTTACGAGGGAAAGTATGGAAATATAATGAGTTTTCCCACAGGGCATATAGCTGGACATCCGTTAAAAAATTACGATGGTAATAAAAAATTCAAACTTGAGTTTGAACAATATAATAAAAACTTAGATGTTCTTGAACAAAAAGTTTTGCAAACTGAATAACCGCTTTCTGGAAGACCAATGCATATAAAACTGCATGAGGTCAAGAATAAGTCAAGTATGTGCAGGACACAATGGCATTACGTTAATGATTATATCATTAACGTATTTCGCCATTTGATA
The DNA here is from genome assembly GCA_017481035.1 of Alphaproteobacteria bacterium. GTDB lineage: Bacteria > Pseudomonadota > Alphaproteobacteria > RUG11792 > RUG11792 > RGIG4729. The sequence goes on from JAFUQI010000030.1 coordinate 4,864, forward strand.
CAATTTCTATAAATCAATGGCGAATTTAATAAACACATTACTTTGTGTTATAGCAAGAATCTAACTCTTGAACAGCTGGATGTACTTCATGATCCGAAAGATATATTTTGTTTTGATTTAACGCTTCGTCAAAAATTTTTATATATTCTTCGTCATAATATTTTGCAAGGAATGATCTAATTTTATTTAAATCTTTTTCTTCTGGCATATAATCCCAATGAAAACTTAGAGGGAAGAAATAATCCCAATAACGAGTTTCCTGATCTTTGTCTAGTTCTATTGCACCAATATTATAAAAAACTCTATCCTTCTCCTCAGTTGGAATTATTTTTTTGCCTTTTGCATAAGCAAAAATTTGATTATTTGAATGATATAACTTTGGTCTAATTGGTTGTTTTTTAGGCCAATTAGTTAAGTGTAACCCTATATCATGAAACGCAACAATTGCCCCTTTTTTTAAAAATGGCAAAACCATCAAAAAGTCAAGCATTTCGCCAGGTGCAACATGTACCGTATCGATAAACACGAAGTCTATATCTTTACCTATTTTTTCAATAAAATCGCACGTTATCCCCCCAGTATACAGTGTCCATTTGTTTTTTAATTCTGGTGTTTTTTCTGAAACAACAAAACCTGTAGCCTTTTTCGATCTGCTATAACATTCTTTTGTTTTGTCGATTGAATATAGGTGAGCTTTTGGATCATCTTTTATTGCGTTTAATATAATTGCTGCACTTCCACCTTTTGCGACGCCAATCTCTAAGATTTTCTTTGGTTTATACTTGCGAATCAACCCATTCAAAAATCTTTGTTCTAGAACTGATAACTCTACATTTCCTTTTATTTTGTCTGCAACCTGGTCAAAAATTTCAACATCTGTTTGCTCTATTGGCTTGTCGCTAGCAAAAAACTCTGCATAGCATCTATTCAGCCCCCCCCCAGAGCGCAATTATTCCGCACAACATGCGAATGCCTAAAAGTTGTTTATACATATCATCTTCTCTTTAAAAACAAAACAAGTATATTATAACATAAAAAGTCATAATAATCTTTATTTTTTGAGCTAGATTTTTTGAGCTAGCAAAAATTAGTATAACCATCACCTAAGCGCGCATCTCAACAATCATTCACCGCAGCATGTTTGGGAAATAAACTTAAAATAATAACCAACCGCCAATAATAATCTAAAATTAACAATTTCTACCAATATAATATATATTTTATGTAAGAATAATATTTAATATACTGATCATTAGTATAATGCGATACTTAAGCAGGCTGATCTCGCACTACTCAATGGATGTGCTTCAATGCAATATAATAAAGAGTGTATATTATTATGTACAACTTTTTTTAATTACATAAACATTTATGGGAGTTTTTAGAATTTGACAATATGTAACATCTATTCATATCCTATAGTTATGGAGCGCATCTGCTCCAAATTTTCATTTATATAGGAGAAGAAAAATATGAATAGAGATACTGATATTATGGCAAGAACAATTTATGGTGAAGCAAGAGGTGAATATTACGTTAAAGACGGCGGAATAAATTCGCTTATAGCTGTTGGCAATGTTATTATGAACAGGTCGATAGAAAGGTCACGATCAATTTCATCAATATGCTTAAAGCCAAAGCAATTTTCTTGCTGGAATAAAACAGATCCAAACTTTAAGGTTATTCAAAACGTAACATTTAGTGATAAGATATTTCAATTATGCTATTCTGTTTCTTGCCAGATAATAAATGGACAGACTCCAGATATAACAAATGGAGCAAATCATTATTACAGTAAGAAAATTAAAACAGTTCCATACTGGGCGTATCAAAAAATACCAATCAAGACTATAGGAAATCACATCTTTTTTAGGATATGATTTTATTAAGCAGGTCTTTAGCTTGGCTTAATTTAGCTGCATTTTTGGATTCAAGCATTATACGAGTTAATGGTTCTGTGCCAGATTTTCTGACAATTACTCTGCCTTCATTACCTAGTATTGTTTCTATGGATTTAACAACTCGAATTTCATCATCGTTAAATATTTTTTTGATGTTTATAAATATCTGTGGGTGCGGAGTATAAAGTTTTCGAATGTCACTAGCTTTTTTACCAGTTTGCTTTAAGTATGATAATATCTGGATAGCTGATATGCAGCCATCTCCGGTTGAAGAATAGTCGATAGGAATGATGTGACCAGACTTTTCACCTCCAATACTTGATCCATTTTGCAACATTTTTTCAATGACATATTTATCGCCAACACTACAGGTATCAAGAACGAATCCTATAGATTTTAGATAATCTGCAAGTCCACTGTTTGACATAATTGTAGCAACGACTGAGTTTGACTTATGTCTATTCGACTCTTTCCATGCTGTTGCAATTGCTGCTATTAAAAAATCTCCATCGATAACTTCACCTGTTTCATCGACCATGATTAATCTATCTGCATCTCCATCTAAAGCAATACCAATATCAGATTTCGTTTCTACAACTTTTTTTCGTAACGTATCTGTAAATGTTGCTCCGCAGTTTTGATTAATATTTTGTCCGTTAGGTTCATTTCCTATAGTTGTTACGTCAGCACCTAATTCCCAAAATATTTTGGGAGCTATTTTATATGCTGCTCCATTCGCAGCATCTACAACAAGTTTCATACCATTTAATGTTAAGTTTTTGGGAAATGAACTTTTGGCAAATTCAATATAGCGCCCCGCAGCATCGTCAAGTCTTTTAGCCTTGCCTATGACATCAGATTCTAGAAGCACTTCTGATAAAAATATCTTACTAATAGCTTCTTCATCTGTTGGAGATATTTTAAATCCTTCAGAATTGAAAAATTTTATTCCGTTGTCGTGATATGGATTATGTGAAGCAGAAATAACTACTCCAAGATCAGCTCTAAGCGATCGCGTAATAAATGCGACTCCAGGTGTTGGTATTGGCCCTAATAAAATAACATCAGCTCCTGCAGATATAAAACCAGCAGTCAAGGCTGATTCAAGCATATATCCTGAAAGTCTTGTATCCTTTCCTATAACAACAGTAAAACGCTTATTAGCAGAAATGTGACTTTTATCTAAATAATAGTTTATAACGGCCATTGCAATTTTTGTAGCATTAACCGGAGTTATAAAGCCAGTATTTGCCGTACCTCTAATTCCGTCTGTTCCAAAAATATTTCTAGCCATAATTTGTTACACTTATTACAATTGTATAGTTAATTTTACATTACAGTGTTGTAAAACACCACAAGATTTAGTTCTTTTCATTTAAAATGTTGATAAAAACAAATCGTCGTTAATTTAACAGCATACAATAGGTGCTTTACTTCATATTATTTCTTTTTTTGTTTTTTAAAATTTTTGCTTTTGTTAGAACCGTTTTACCTGCCTTATTAACTTTAAAGCCACTAGCTTCATAATTGGAACCACGCTGAATTCCTTTTATCTTTGAGTTGCCAGAAATCGTTTGCATTTTGAAATCTATTGTCGCCTTACTTGTATATCCGATCGTATCGTCATTTTCGATTTTTACATTTTCAGTTAAAAATGCTTTTTGTTGTTTTTGCCTTAAAATACAATACTTGCTGTCGATTTTTATTGTTTTTTTGTTTTCATGAAATTCTGACTTAACGTTAATCATAAATATTTCATCTTGATTTCGAATCTCAGCTTCTTGAGCATTTAAAATAACGTATCCTGACCTAAACGATCTCCGATATGTAACAGCTCTTCCTTTTTCTACAAGTTTCTTGTTAATATTTTCAATCAATGGAGCTGAGGTTTGCTGGCTTATTATATAACCAGCAATTCCACCAGCAAGAAGTAACAAAAGAGAAAAGCGAAAAAATAACATTACTTTTTAATCACTTTTTCACATCCTTTACAGACTTGGATTTCACCATACTCTGTTGTTATCTTTTCTACTTCCTTTAATGTTTTCCAACAACGTTCACATTTTAACCCTTGTGCCTTTTTAACAACAACACCAACGTTTAATGTATCGCTATATGCAGCATTTGAAGGTGCTTGTGCGTTTATTATATGGGCATATGAAACAATCGCTATTTCCGCAAAATCAAATTTCGATAGCATCTTAGACTTTGCTAAATCATTTGTGTATATATAAACTTCTGCCTCCAAACTGGAGCCAATTGTTTTTGCGGCTCTTTCAACCTCGAGCGATTCAGTTATAAGCTTCCTGACATCCTGTATATATTCCCAATTGCTAAGTCCATTATTATTCCATTCTTTAGGTAACTCTGGATATGTATTTAAATGTATACTAGATTTGTCTTGATTTTGTTGATACGCAAGCCATGCCTCTTCAGATGTGAACGATAAGATAGGGGCTAGCCAATGCGAAATACACTTAAATATCTCATTCATAACAGTGAGACAAGCAAGACGTTTTGGGTCTTCTTTTGAATCACAATAAATTGAATCTTTTCGTATATCGAAATAGAACGATGAAAGCTCATTGGCACAGAAAGCATGAAGTTCCATTACGAATTCTTTAAAGTCATATGACCTAATAGATTTCCTCATAAGCTTATCCAGTCCGTATAGACGTGATAGAATATATTGCTCTAATGACGGCAACTCAGCGTATGATATGCTCTTATCAGGATCATAATCAGAGAGAACTCCAAGTAAATATCTAAGGGTATTTCTAAACCTACGATACACATCTTGCTGACGCCTTAGTATCTCATCACCTATTCTAAGATCTTCAGAATAATCTGAATTCAAGCACCAAAGTCTTAATATATCGGCACCAAGTTTATTTGTTACGTCATCAGGAGACACAACATTTCCAAGAGATTTGGACATCTTGCGACCATCTTTGTCTAGCACGAAGCCATTGGTCGCTATTTGGCGATATGGTGCTTTTCCTTCTGTGCAAACTGACTCGACAAGTGAAGATTGGAACCACCCTCTGTGTTGGTCAGAACCTTCGAAATAAAGATCAGCAGGCCATTTTAAATAATCTCTTTTTTGAAGAACGTATTTGTGTGAACACGCGCTATCAAACCAAACCTCAAGGGTATCGAAAATTTGTTTAAAATCTTCTGCGTTATACTCATCTCCAAGGAAATAAGATGCAGGCTTAGTATGCCATGACTCTATACCTTCATTCCTAAATGTCTCAACTATCCTGTTAAAAACATCATCATCTTCCAGGACCTCATCAGTCTGTTTGTTAATAAATAGAGCGATAGGAACTCCCCATATACGCTGCCTTGAAATACACCAGTCTGGTCTCTTCTCAACCATCGAACGAATACGATTAACATAGTTCTCCGGATAAAATTCCGTCTTATCTATTTCACTTAGAAGCTTATCTCTAATTTTGTCAATAGATATAAACCACTGTGTTGTCGTTCTAAAGATTAGAGGGGCCTTTGATCTCCATGAGTGCGGGTAACTGTGAGTAATCTGATATGCATGAACCAGATTTCCTGCCTCTCTCAATGCATCTATAACCTTTGGATTTACTTTAAAAACATGTTCGCCTTGAAAGTGTGGAAGTTTATCTGATAACGTACCATCCGCATTAACTGTGTCCTCAATATGCAATCCAAATTTCTTACCTAATAAGAAATCGTCAAGACCGTGTGCTGGAGCTGTATGTACAAGCCCTGTTCCTGCATCTAACGTAACATGACTTGCTGGCAGCATTGGAACTTCATGCGTAAATCCAAGTTTCTTTAGAGGGTGGTCACATATAATTCCTTGCAAGTCTTTGCCAGAAATAACCTTTATAATTTCACAAGCTTCAATTTCAGCTTCTTTTGTAAACGAAGGAATCAATTCTTCGGCAACTATATATTTCTCTGATCCAACTTTGATCAATGCATAGTTAAAATCTTCAGAATACGCTATTGCTTTATTAGCAGGAATAGTCCAAGGAGTTGTTGTCCATATAACCGCATAAGCATCTACAAAATCACTATCTGTAGCTTTTACAACTGGAAACTTAACGAATATGGCATCGCTCTTTTTATCTTGATATTCAAGTTCTGCTTCAGCAAGTGCTGTCTTTTCGACAACGGACCACATAACTGGCTTCTTACCACGATACACTAAGCCTTGCTTAACTATTTTAAAGAACTCTTCGCAAATCGTTGCCTCAGACTCATTGTCCATTGTGCAGTATGGATTTTCGAAGTCTGATATAATACCAAGCTTTCTAAACCCTTCTTTTTGCGTGTCTCTCCATCTCGCTGCAAATTTACGACAACGTGCCATAAACTCAGCTACTGGGACCTCGTCACGTTTTTTTCCCTCTTTTATATATTCCTCCTCAATCTTCCACTCTATAGGCAATCCATGACAATCCCAACCTATAACAAGAGGAGCATTATATCCAAGCATTTGATAAGCCTTTGTAAACGCATCTTTTAGAATGCCTATCAGTGCATGACCTATATGAATTGGACCATTTGCATATGGAGGTCCAAAATGCAGAACAAACTTTTCACGACTTTTTGAAGCTTCGCGAAGCTTTGCAAACAGATTGTTATTTTTCCATTCTTCAACTATAAGAGGTTCTTTTCGAGAAAGGTCGCCTCTCATAGGAAAATCTGTTTTCGGAAGAAAAACTGTATCTTTTAGTTGTTTCGTATTTTGTTCTGACATTCTATACCCTGCCTTAAAAATTAATCATCTATTGATTTGCCAAGAATATGAACATGCATATGCATAACTTCTTGTTGACCAAATTTTCCTGAATTTGAGATCAGTCGATACCCACCTTCACGAATTTTCATCTTGTCTATAACTTTTTGTATACCTTTCTGAAAATCCAAAATTTCTTCATCTGTTGCACTTTCTATAAAATCTCGATAATCGACATAGCATCCCTTTGGAATAACCAAAACATGAACTGGTGCCTTAGGCGTTATATCGTGAAAAGCCAAAAAATGCTCTCCTTCCAAAACTATGTTTGTCTTTATCGTCTTATTTATAATTTTATAAAATACGTTATTTTTATCGTACTGCATAATACCTTTTTCAAAAAGTTAAAGCTTTAAAATAGCTGATCCCCAAACAAATCCAGCCCCAAGAGCAGACAGTAAAAGAGTTTGTCCTGGCTTGATTCTTCCGTCATCCATTGCTGTTCTTATAGCGAGAGGAATAGAAGCAGAGGATGTATTTGCATGATTGCCAGTCGTTATAACAACCTTTTCTTCTGGCAGTTCATACATCTTACACATTGATTCTATTATTCTGCGATTAGCCTGATGCGGAACGATCCAATCGACGTCATCTAATGTCATATTGTGTTCATTTAATAGGTCTAACATCGATGTAGCCATATTATCAATAGCATGCTTAAACACAGCCCTACCATTCATTGTCATATAAGTTTTCTCTTCTTTCGAAGGATCACATGAAAGTATATAACCATACTTTTCACCAGTTGCATCTGCCTTAAGGTTTGTACCTATAATGCCCTTTGATATATCCGATTGTTTTTCAAAAAGTAAAGCTCCAGCTCCATCACCAAACAGAACGCACGTAGCCCTATCACTCCAATCTACATGCTTTGTTAAAACTTCAGTACATATCAACAATACATTATTCTTATTTAATGTTTTGATAAGCCCGTCCGCGACAGACAAACCATAAATAAAACCTGCACAGGCTGCATTAACATCAAGGGCAAAAGCATTATGCGCCCCTAGTAGGTTCTGTATTTTGGCTGCACATGAAGGGAAGTGTTGATCATGAGTTGTCGTTGAAACTATTATAGCATCAACATCCTCTGGATTTTTGCCGGCTTGTTCTAGCGTTTTTATAGCTGCTTTATAACCTATATCTGCAGCAGTTTCGTTTTCAACTATATGCCGTCTCTCGATACCTGTTCTTGTATATATCCATTCGTGAGATGTATCAAGTGTCTTTGAAAGATCGTCATTTGTTAAGACCTTTTCTGGAAGATATGTTGCTATACTATTTAGAGCTAATTTCATCAGTGTTCTCCTTTTCAGATTCTAACACCATTCTTTCTATATCCTTTATAAACGAAGTCTTGGCAAGATTTACAGCTGCCTCAATTGCATGTTCGAACCCAACGGCATCTGATCCGCCATGGCTTTTTATAGCTATCTTTTTTAAGCCAACAAGGGGAGCTCCATTATGATTCCTTGGGTCAATATTGTGTTTCATTTTGTTCAAAGCTTTTCTACACAACAGGTAGCCAATTTTAGACAAAAGGCTCCCAGAGAAACCTTCTTTTAAACAATGAACTATATACCTCAGTGTGCCTTCCATTGTCTTAAGAGAAATATTTCCAGAAAAGCCATCTGTCACGATAACGTCAACTGTACCATTAGTTATATCCGTTCCCTCAACGAAGCCAGAAAAGTTTACTTCTTTCGATGCCTGCATCAAGTCGTATGCTTTTGCCAAAACATCATTACCTTTTGTCTTTTCTGTCCCTATATTAAGAAGTCCAACCTTTGGGTCTTTGATGCCAAGCAAGCTATCAGCGACAGCTTTTCCCATTATCGCAAACTGTAGAAGTTTCTTAGAAGAGCAATCGGTATTTGCACCGAGATCAAGCATAACTGTCTTGCCTTTTGTGTTTGGAATTACGCTAACAATTGCTGGACGTTCGATTTCATCAAAAGTGCCAATTAGTATTTTGCATAATGCCATATAGGCGCCTGTATTGCCTGAAGACACTACAACATCAGCCTTACCGTCTGCAACAAATGCTACCGACTCGAAAAGACTCGAACCTCTTCCATACCTTAGTACATGAGCAGGTTTTTCAGATCCAGAAATTACCTTATCTCCAGTATCAACTATGTCAATAATACCTTTGCAATTATCCGGTATCTTATTTCCTAGAACTGAAGCATTACCAAAAACTTCGAAAACAACATCGCCATCTTTATGCTTTTGTATATAGGACAGGAGACCAGGAATTGTTGCATCTACACCAAGGTCTCCGCTCATTGCATCTATGGCGATTTTAATCATCTTTAGAAATACCTTACTTTGCTTCAGTTGTACCTTCTTGCAAGCTTGCCACCTTTGTATTGCGTCCATTGTATGTGCCACAACCTTTGCAAACATTATGTGCTAAAACAGAACTTCCACACTCTTTACAGTACAAAACATTTGAAGCTGTTATAAAATCATGAGCCCTTCTCATCCCTTGCTTTGACTTGGATGTTTTTTTCTTTGGAACTGCCATTTTAAAATCCAACATTATTAATTATAACCATAATATTATCTCACATGATTAGCTATTTAGTCAACATTTCAAAAGGCATCGACCAGCATCTTAATCTAGTTATGTCATAATGGTATCAATTCAAGCATACCGCCATCTACTACCAGTTAATTAGCCTTTTGTATATGAGCAAATGAAATAGAGTTTTGCATCGTCTGATAGAACATCGTCTTATGCGACATATATTATATTTAAATAAGGTTATATATAATGGATGTTATTTATAGATAGCAATAATTTTTATAGATAGCAATAATTGCAAAAAGCTATACAAACTTGTTGGTCGTTAGAACGCTTTCCAATGCAAAAAATATACTGTTTGCTAACGATTTATAAAAAAATCAAAAAAACTATTGACACATGTAACGTTAGTGTGTTAGAAAATAAATATGGTGATCCTTGGTAGCTCAGTCGGTAGAGCAAGTGGCTGTTAACCACTGGGTCGGCGGTTCGAGTCCGTCCCAAGGAGCCATTCTTTTTACAAGGTTTTTTCAACTCATGCAAGAAACAGCAAAAGAATCAAAGATTGGTTTTTGGTCTTTATTTTCAATAGTTGTTGGAGCTCAATTAGGAGCAAGCATTTTTCTCTTGCCATCAGAACTAGCAAGGTTTCGAACACTAGGAATAATCGGCTGGATTATTGCAGGATTTGGTGCAATATTATTAACAACAGTCTTGTCATTTCTTTGCGTAAAAACAACAAAATCAGGAGGACCTCATATATACGCTAAAATGTTCTTTGGACCAAAAGTTGGTTTTTTCTTGGCATGGATATATTGGTGCGGCTCCTGGGCATGTAACCCAATCTTAATTTCAACAGCAGTCAATTATTTGCAGTCATTTTTAGATATAACTTTTTCAAATGAAGTTACATTATTTATAGAAATAATGATGGTTTTATCTCTAACTGTAGTCAACACTAGTGGCGCAAAAAATACAGGTCAGTTTGATATATTTTTATCATGCATCAAAATAATACCATTATTCATAATACCTATAATCGCATTCTCAAATATAGAAGTATCAAATTTTAGAGAAATAATGCCTCAAAATATGTCTACAATCCAGACACTTTCTGCGGCAACGATTCTTTCGTTTTGGGGGTTTGTTGGTCTTGAAGGAGGAACTACTCCATCTGGATGCGTTAAAAACCCAAAAAGAACAATTCCTCTTGCTATAATTCTTGGTACATCATTTGTTGCAATAATAAGTGTAATTAACACTATCGCAATTTTTGGAATTATACCGCCAAATCAATTAGAGTCTATTGGAGCACCTTTTGCAAAGGTAATGACAATAATCTTTGGACAAACAAGCGAAAAGTTTTTAGGCATCATGGCCTTTATAATGTGTTATGGATCGTTAAATGCTTGGATATTTTTTAGCGGACAGATAGCAAGATCATCAGCAAATGAAGGCCTATTCCCCGCAATATTTAAAAAAGCCAATAAACGAGGTGCTCCTTCGAACGCTATATGGATAGGAACAATTGGAACTGTAACCATATTAACTATCAGAAAATATACTGAATTTGCAAGCGCAATTGGAAGCTTTATAAATATGTCTGTAATGATATATATAATATTATACATATTTTCCGTTGCAGCATATGCAAAATATTTGACACTAACAAAATCAAGGTCATTCAAATACTGGAGTATCACACTATTAGCACTTTCGTTTTGTTTGTATATTTTATTAAAAGCTAATTTGCAAGATTTTTCTGCTGTATTAATAGCAACACTAACAGGAATTCCGCTTTATATAAAATACAGGAAAAATAATCGGCAAAACATCAACAACAAACCTTAATACAATATTACAAATAATCCATGCAGAAAACTGCAACACATATATCGTTTAGCTTTGATCTTATCGCCTTATATATTTAATCTAATATACAATTGTTAACTATTTAGTCAATACATATACGACTATATAACTTAACTATAAATCCATTGTATAGCATATAACTTAAGATTAACGTTTGATACCTTAATCCAAGCGATATTAAGCGTGCGACGGAATAGCGTTTGCGGTAAACTGTTTATGAATAACGATAAGTTCTAATTATAGTGACTATATATAAACGTTAACTAACTTATCAATTGCAACGCAAGAATAAAGCTGGCATTGATAAGAATCATAACAACCAAAAAGAAAGCCAGTTGCTATCGATACACATAAAAACAACAAGACATCCATTATTTATAGCAACATATATTTCTAATTAGCAGTATAATGCAATATTTAAGCATGATGTTGGAATGGCACAGCTCCGCCCTGCTTATACGTAATACAACAACGACAATATGTTATAATAACTATAATGAATCTGCTTGTTTTTGTTAATTCCTAATTTTGTAATACGTTTTGTCGTTTTGTTAAACACAGCACAATGCCAACGCTTATTGAAGTTGCAAGCATCGAACTGCCACCATAACTTATAAACGGCAGGGTCATTCCTTTAGTTGGTATTAAATTTAAGGAAGTTCCAATATTAATTAGAGTTTGTAATAGTATTTGACACAATATCCCAAATCCAGCAATAGTTTGAAACATATCTGAAGATTTCATAATTCTAGTTAAAACTCTTATAATATACGATACAAACAAAGCTATTACAGCAACGCAAGTTATAAACCCGAACTCTTCACCTATAACAGAAAAAACGAAATCAGAGTGCGAGTCCGGAACCGCTGTCTTTATAACGCCTTCTCCTGGACCCTTGCCAAGCAACCCTCCATTTTTAAAGGCTTCTAATGATCTTTTAACTTGATATGTATCAGATTCATCAATGCCTCCAAACAAAAACTTATCTATTCTATCGGCAAAATGTGGCAGCAAAAAATATAAGCTGATGATTGCTGATATTGCTGTTATGCAATATGTTATTATCATAGATATTGACAAACCAGAAATAAAAAGCTGAGAAAGCCAAGTCCCGAGTATTATCACAGTCATTCCGACGTCTGGCTGCAAAAGAAGTATAGGGACAGTTATAAATATTGTTGCAAATGATAATATTATTCCTGGAAACGATCTATCACGATATTGCTCCGAGATTAACCATGCAGTTACAATAGTTAATGTTGGTTTTAAAAACTCTGATGGTTGCAATGAAAAGCCCCATATATTTAACCATCTTCGTGCCCCTTTTATCTCCATCCCAAAAGAAAAGGTACATATAATTAAAACAATACAAGCTATATATCCAAGCAAAGACAAAAGCTTAATATACCTAATTTTTAGCATTGAAACGTATAAAATTATTGCAATAGATACGGGAACTATGGCCAGATGTTGCTTAATAAAATAAAATGGTTGCAGCCCAATTTTAACTGCAACCGCTGGTGTTGAAGCGATACTAACTAAAACCCCAAAAGACAAAAGTGTTAAAATTATAAAAAGTTGAATCTTATCAGTTGAATTAACCCATCTTCGAAATATAACAGAAACGGTTTTAAACATTACTTATGCTTGTATATTTTTAACTATTCGCTCAAAATCCCTGCCACGTTCTTCAAAGTCATGATATTGGTCATAGCTAGAACACATTGGGGAAAGCAGAACCACTACAGGACCTATTTGTTTTGATGCATCTTTATATGCATAATGCGTAGCGTTTTCCAAAGTTTTACATTTCACAGTTTGTTTAATTCCTTTAAATATTGATTCAAACTCAGCTTCTGATTCTCCGTATAGAAAAATTTTTTGAACACACTTTAAATGTGGACCAACACTGACTAACGGATCTGTTTTTTTGCTGCGACCTCCAACTATCCAAAATATATTATATCCCACAAATGTTTCAAGTGCTCTGGCAGCTGATGCTGGATTTGTAGCCTTGCTGTCGTTTACAAATACTATATTTTTAATTTTTCTAATTTCTTTAATTCTATGTGGAAGTGTTTCGAATGTGCCAATATGTTTTTGAATTTGAGCTACCGATAATTTTAGTTTTTTGCAAACTGCATAAGCGAATGCTATATTTTGTTGGTTATGTTTGCCCCTAAGATTAGATAAACAAGCAACATCTAACACGATGCGATTATATTCTTTATCATATATAGTGTTTTCAAAAATATATAAATCTACATTATCGCTATCAGAATATGATATCTTTAGTGCATTACTATTGTTTTTAAATTTATTGTATGTATTTATATCGTCTTCTGAAATTATGATTTCATTTGAATGTTCCAACAATTTATGTTTTGCCTTAACATAATGTTCAAACCCGCCGTGTAAATTCAGATGGTCTGGTTCTATATTTAAAATGCATGAAATTTCAAATTTTAAATACTTCGACGAAGCTATTTCATATGATGACATTTCAAAAACATACCAATCAGCCTTTTTTAATTCAAAATAAGGAATTCCTATATTTCCACCTAATTCAACAGATATACCTGATTTTTTTAGAATATGGTAAATGAGCGAGGAAGTTGTTGATTTTCCATTTGTGCCTGTTATTCCAATTATTTTCGCATCAGGATTATATAGCATAAAAATATCAAATGTTGAGACAACAGGTATGTTTAACTCATTTGCTTTAACAATTGCTTGGTGACAATTATGCGGCATAAAAGGCACAGCTGGGCTCTTTACAACAAGGTCTATATTACTCCAATCGACATCAGAAAGCTTAATAGCAACCTCCACATAATTGTCATCATCTATGACAAAAACTTGATGTGACTTGCTAGTTAAAAATTTATACGCTGACTTCCCAGATATACCGTATCCAATAATAACAATATTTTTTGGAGAGCTTAAATCTATCACCTTAAAAATACCTCTGTGTTATTTTTTTTATCAGAAATGCTGTGCGTAATTTTACACCAATACGTTGACAATTTTCAACTGGAATCAGATGTACATGCAAACTTTTTGTTTATAATGTGGTGCCGTAGGAGGGAATCGGACCCTCGACCTCTCCCTTACCAAGGGAGTGCTCTACCTCTAAGCTACTACGGCTACTTCACACTTACATCATACATTAGTTCAATTTGTTTTGCAAAGTGTTTTTATTTGATTTAAAGTTAACGTTTGCATTTATGGTATTTTATTATATGTTCGGCATTGCCACCAGGATTAACAAGTAGAATTGTTGCATGCTACATATATAACATATTGTCGTCGTTGTCTTGTACACAAGCAGACTGCTAGAATGGCGTAGCCTTGCGGTTGTATATGTTGTGATGTGATGTGCGACAAATTTTATGTGACATATTAATAAACATGCTGCTCTTAACCTACGTTCAGAAGCGTGTTTAATGATAATAAAA
>JAFUQI010000031.1 GCA_017481035.1 Alphaproteobacteria bacterium
ACGTGGAAGGTGGCTTAGGTTTGTGATCGATATTTTAGGTTTGTGATGGCGCTTTGAGCTGCCTGCTATTTCGATTGCGGTTGTATATGTTGCATTGTAACGTTCGGTAAATTTTATTTTATGCGTGTTTGTTATAAGTTTAACATATCAAAAGCATGTCGTTCTTAGCGTACACCACAGAAGTTGACTTAATGATGATAAAATGTTATCGGATACTTCTTTGCTCACAAGCAGGAGGCGTGAAATGGCGCTGTGAGCTGCGGACTTAATAGTGGGGTTGTTTGTTTCGTTGGAGATACTACTAAATTTATGAGTATTCTATAGTTTCATGATGTAGTATAGCCATTAGATTAAGGAAGAATATATAATGCTAGTTATTGCATTTAGCATAAGCAGGCGGCGCACCCGCGCCATTTCCGCCGCCTGCTTAAAATATCGCCTTGTACTAAATATTTGATAGTTATGATACCTTTCAATGTTCGCATTGTTGCTTTGACGCAATTGATAATATATCAATTGCGAACTATCAGCATAACTATATATTTTTAAGAAGGCTTAGGTTGCCATACTACGGCTGGTTCACCTGACTGTGCAAGTTGCTTTCTTATTTTGCTTGGATGTATATACAATATTAATGCGTCTAATTATTAGATGTAATGCAGTATTTTAGTAACGTAATAACAACAATATGTTATATATTATAATAATTCTGCTTGTTTTTGTTAATTATGTTGCCAATGCCCTTATTTGTTAATAAAGTCAATTGCTTGTTGCCACGCTTCTATGGATATTGTGTGGCCGATATCTTTATATGTTACAAGTCGTGTGTCTATTCCAATGTCGTCTAACTTGTTCTTTGCCTCAGTCGCATATTTGTAAGGAACGACATGATCATCTTCTGAATGTATAAGCAATACACGTGAATTGTTAAAACAACTTTTATCTTTTCTTTCAGAAAAAATACCAGAAAAGGCTATGATTTTTGAAGCGTGATTAAAATATAAAGTTTCCAATGCTATCATAGCTCCTTGCGAAAAACCGATTATAACTAGCTCTTTTGGATAGTACTGTAGGACTATGTCATTTATATAGGATTCTACTAGTTTTGAAACTTTGTCAATTCCTTTGCGTAGATTACATTCTGTTATTTCTCCTTCCAAAGGAAACCACTCAAATCCAGTTACATCAAATAATCCGTTATTGCATTTATATGGAGCATCTGGAAAGATAAAAACTGCGTTGTCTATTTTCTTGGAAAGAAATATATCTCCAACTTCTGCAAAATCTGCTCCTGAGGTTCCGTATCCATGAAATGTTATTATTACCTTTTCTATTTTGTCGCATTTTTTTGATGTTATTCTTGTGTCGTTTATCATGCTAGTTCTTCAACTTTCGTAACTTTGATAAGTGTAATCTGGCTGCGATGACGTTTTAATATTTCAAACCTATATCCAAACAAAACAAAAACTTGCCCAACTTCCGGAATTATGCCTATCGAATTAATTACAAGCCCTGCAACCGTAGCTGCGTTTTCGTTTTTAAAAGTTGATTCAATTTCGCGATTTAAGTCCCGTATGTTTATTGTTCCATCTACTATATATGAACCATCACTTTGTTTTCTAATTCCAGTTCCAGATAGCACATCGTGTTCATCTTCTATATTGCCAACTATTTCCTCGATAATATCTTCAAGAGTTATGATACCTATAAAACTACCATATTCATCAACAACGATCGCAAAATGTTCATGCCTACTTTTAAAGTCTTGCAATTGATCAAGAAGATCTTTATTTTCAGGAACAAACCAAGGTTTTAATGCAAAATCTAGTATGTTCTCAAAATTTTGGTTTCCTCTGGATGCCTTTAGAATATCTTTTACATGAATGATCCCTCTAATGTTATCTGGATTTTCGCTCCATATCGGAATTCTTGTATATGGACAATTCATTATTTGTTCTAGCAAATTTTCAGGGGCGTCTTCTGCGCAAAGCATTGTTACATTTTTACGATGTATCATTATTGATCCAACTGTTATTGAGCCTAAATCTAGTATGCTTTGAAGCATCTCTTTTTCTTTTTTAGAATCTTCTAGATTAACTCCTTTGTGTAAGGCTATTGCCCCCCTAAGTTCTTCTATTGAACTATCGTGTTGTTCTGTCGTTCCTCCTGTTATTTTTCTAATGATTAATATAATTCCCTTTGCTATTGCACCTATAACATTATTAAGCGGCTTTAATGTTGTGTATGTCAGTTTTATAAACTTTGCAGATGGCAACAAAAAACCTTCAGGATTAGATATAGTTAGCATTTTTGGTAAGACCTCTGCAAATAACACGATAAAAATGCTTGTAACTATCGGAGCAAGCAATAGTGCATAATCTCCAAGCATGCTTGTAAAGACTTCTGTTGTAACTGCAACTGCCAATGAATTTAGTATAGTTGCACAAGTCAAAATGGCACTTATAACAAGGCCCTTCTCATCTTGCATTGATATAATAAGTTTTGCATTCTTGTTACCTTCATTTGCTTTATTGAACATTTTTGGCACAGAGTATGCAGTCATTGCAGTTTCACATGCCGAAAAGTAAGCGGATATGATAAGTAATAAAAATACGAGAGCTATATTAATAATCATTCTGTATCCAAAAGTAATGCTGCTTTAGGTTTTTCTGCAGACATTGTTTTGTCTGTTATTTCCTCTGTTTTTATTTCAACTAAATCTGCTTGCTGTTTTTTTCTTTCTGCTATTGTTTTGTTTTTTTGCTGACAATTCAAGTTGCAATCAAAAACTTCCTTGTATGATAGCAGGCTAGGCATCGTAAAGTCTTGCTCTGAATTGTTTTTAGCATTTATAATCTTTCGTTTTTCCTGTAGGAGTTTTAGGTATTTATTATATTCTGCGATTAAATTTTCTGGAATCGAATGTTTCTTTTTGCTTTGTTCGATTGCTTTGATGTCGCTTAGTTTTTCCCTTGCTATTGTAAGGTATCCTTTTAACTCATTCATGTCTTCTTCTGTAACTTGATTTGTTATTGAAAAATCTATTTTATCAATCATATCTTGGATTTCTTCAAAAAATTGATTGTGTTCTTGAAACAACTCACAATATGCCTTGACATTTAGAGAAACTATTAAAGTTAACAAATAGACAACTTTCATCTTTGCACCTAAAACAAAACAACCTATATTTATACTAACACAAAAATAAATGTATTTCTAATAATAAACAATCCCTATAGCATCTCTAACTTGTTGAAGAGTTTCGTTTGCTATAATGTTTGCTTTTTTACTTCCGGTTTGCAATATATCCATTATATATTCATGACTTATTTCTGCTCTTTTTTCTCTAATCGGAGCTAGCATATCTTGTAGCGTTTGATTTAATAATGACTTTATAGTTGTGTCGCCAAGTCCTCCTTTTCTGTATTTGTTTTTTAGGTCTTCCACTTCTTCCTTGTTGTTATGAAAAGCATCAAGGTACGTAAATACAACGTTTCCTTCGACTTGCCCAGGGTCAGAAACTTTTAAATGTTTTGGATCTGTATACATACTATAAACCTTGTTTTTTAAAGTTTCTTTGTCGTCGTTCATAAAGATTGCATTATTAAGAGATTTGCTTGCTTTTGCTTTTCCGTCTATTCCAACCAACCTCTGAACATTACTTAACCTTGCATCTGTTTCTTTTAATATATCCGTATGATATATTCTATTAAACCTTCTAACAATTTCATTTGTTAATTCTATTAGCGGAAGCTGATCTTCGCCAACGGGTACTGTTGTTGCTTTGAATGCCGTAATATCAGCTGCCTGACTTACTGGATAGCACAAGAAACCAGCAGTTACTGAATCTGCAAATTTTTTTTGTTGTAATTCAGCTTTAACTGTTGGATTTCTTTCTAGTCTTGATACAGAAACAAGATTCATATAATACATCGTTATTTCTGTTAATGCTGGAATAAGTGACTGTATAAAAATTGTACACTTTTCGGGATCTATTCCAACAGAGATATAGTCCTTACAAACCTCGACAACATTTAACTTAACTTTTTCTGGATTATCAAAGTTGTCTGATAAAGCCTGAATATCGGCGATCATTATGTAACAATCGTTGTTACTATTTTGCAGTTCTACACGGCTTTTCAGTGAACCAACATAATGCCCTAGGTGCAAGCATCCAGTTGGGCGATCTCCTGTTAAGACTATATTCTTATTGCTCATCCTATTGCTCATCAACTAACTTGATATCTTCTATCTCGGATTTTACAGCTATATCTTCTGATTCTCCAGATATATCATCATCTGTTTCTTCAATAAAGTCAAACGAAGAAATTGCGACTTTGTCGTCTTCATCATCAATAACTTCATCCATAACTGTGTTTTGTTTGTGTTTGCTTAGCGTTAATGATGATTCGAACTTATGTCCACAATTTGGACAAAGAACAGATTTCTTTTGCATATCATAAAACGGCAAAGCACACGCTGGACAATGAATTTTTTTGCCCCACTCTAACTTCATAATTCTTATTATTATTAATTACCTCATATCAAAATGGTAGCCTAAAATACATTGGCATACAACACATAAAAACTCCCATAAAAGTTTATGTACTTTTTATATCCATAAGCTTTATTAATCTGTGCCATATTCGTCCTTACATTACCACAATATTAACTATACATATCATTTACATTGCTATCTTAATTATTGTATTCTATAATATTTATTAATAAAAGTTTTATACCAAAGGAGGTAAGAAAGATGTTTAACATTAAGAAATCATTATTATGTATAAGTGCTATAAGCTGTATGTCTTTATATGCAACTATGGTACCAGTAGATAATCCTATAACTATAGGTGATAGTACTAAAGGTAATGATAACTTAGGTATAAATGCTTTAAGTAATTATACACATTATAACTAATGGTCTAAGGAAGATAGTAATACATATGTGTTTAATGCTGATGATAAATGTTGGAAAGCTAATAATACAGTAACTATTGATAAAGATTATACATTAAAGTTAATAACAAACTATACTAATGATTATA
>JAFUQI010000032.1 GCA_017481035.1 Alphaproteobacteria bacterium
TAAAGACATACAGCTTATAGCACTTATACATAATAATGATTTCTTGATATTAAACATCTTCCTTACCTCATTAGGTGTAAACATCTTATTAATATTATAGCATAAATCTGATAGCAGTTTAACTGATATGTATAGTGAGTATTGTGGGTAATGTAAGGACGAATATGGCACAGATTAATAAATCTTATGGATAAAAAAGTACATAAACATTTATGGGAGTTTTTAGTTTTTGACATTTGATTTGCAATGCATTTATCATTATATATGGACATTACGATGTTCCATCTCTATTAATCAAATAATCAAGTTTTTTCTACTTTAATATTTTAGGAGTATTATTATGTGCAAAACAGCAAATGATGTAGCGATAAAATCATGGAGTGAGATTGCCAGAAAGGAGCAAATTATGCCTAAAGACAATGACCGTTGGTTATGGTTAATTTTAGCAGGAAGAGGATTTGGAAAAACAAGGACTGGCTCAGAAACCGTTATGGATGCCGCCAATTCTGGAATTTATAAACATATAGGCCTAATAGGTAAGACTTTAAACGAGACTCGCGACGTTATGGTTGAAGGAACAAGTGGCTTGTTATCAACCACAATAGCTCAAAAATTAACTAATTCCATTGAAAACAATACTACCGATCCATTTATCTCAAATTTTAAATATTACAAATCGTTAAATAAAATTAAATGGCAAAATGGAGCTATTGCATATCTTCTTTCTGGAGATAATTATGAAAAACTTAGGGGATATCAATTTGATTTTGTCTGGATTGATGAATTCGCAAAATATAAAAATCCAAGAGAGTTTTGGAAACAGATACTTTTTACGCTAAGGCTAGGTAATAATCCTAAAGCGATAATCACAACAACGCCAAAACCAATCAAAATTCTAAAAGAATTATCTGAATCTAATTTTACACATCTAACAAGAGGATCTACTTTTGATAACAAAGATAACCTATCCCCAAAATTTATAGAAACAATGATCCAAATTTACAAAGGAACTCGCCTTGGCAAACAAGAGCTTGAAGGAGAAATTACCCTAGAAAAAGAAAACACTCTGTGGAAGCGTCACAACATAAGGTACAAATGGATAGATGAACGCAATTTGTCCAGAGTTGTTATAGGCATCGATCCAGCAGTAACTTCTGGAGAAAATTCAGACGAAACAGGAATTATAATTGCAGGAACTGGTTATGATGAACTTATATATATAATAGAAGATTTAAGCGGAAAGTTTAAACCTCCCGAGTGGGCAAAGATAGCTTGCAGAGCAGTATATGATTTTCGAGCTTCATGCATCGTTGCAGAAACAAACAATGGTGGTGATCTTGTTAGAGAAATGATTAGATCAATAGATCCAAATATACCTTTCAAAGCTACACATGCAATTAAAGGAAAAGTCGCTCGAGCAGAGCCTATCTCAATGTTATACGAATCAAATAGAGTTTTTCATATAAAAGAATTTACAGAGCTTGAGAATCAAATGTGCGATCTTTCTTATGATGAAAAATTAGATTACTCTCCAGATAGGGTTGATGCATTAGTTTGGGCAGTTTCCACACTTAAGGAGAGAGAGTCGTACAATATTTCAACTATTGATTTATAATTTTAAGTTTATGATATAAATGCATCTTATATAGGTAAAAACAGTTTCTTTACAATCAAAAATACTTAAAAATGTTTTTTGTGTATTGCTATTTGCCAAAAATATTTGACTTGCTTTTCATATACGTGTTAGAATGATGAATGAAGTTCAGCAGAGCTTCCGGCATTGCGCATTTTTAGATATAAATATCTCTATATCCTCCCCAAGCTTATATTGCGTAGTGCTGTTTTCTTTAGGAAAAAAAATGACAAAAATTCTTCATGTGTGTTCAAGAAAAGGTTTTGGAGGCACCCAAACAGTATTTGCAGCTCATCAAAAGCTTTTTGATCTTTTGAATATTGATTCGACAGCTATTACAAGAAAAAATATTAAGTTTATTTTGACAACAAGATCTAATCGTGACTATTTGACTTATTTTCGACGTATTCCGATTCAAGTTCAGCCAGACTATAAAAGATTGAGAAGATTGTCAGACAATTTTGATGTCATTTGGGTTCATAAACCAATAGATTGTTTTATTTGGAGAAAAATAGCTCCATCAAAAAAAATTGTTCTTGTAGTGCACGGTTTTCAAAATACACACTTAAAATTAGCTGACTATCTTGTTGCAGTTTCTGTACCTGTACAGCAACATCTTTTGGACAAAGGTTTTACGAACGTTTTTCTTATCAATAATTTCCTAGATAAAGATATACGCACATCAAACATCAAGTGGAATGACAAAATTCAAATATCATCATTTGGTTTTTTTAGAAGAAAAAAAGGCTTTACAGATCTTGTAGATGCACTTTCTATACTAGAAAACAAACTTGGATATAAGAATTTTCAGTGTAGTATATTTGGAAAAGGACGCATGTTTCCTTTTATAAAGCTAAAATCGCTTTTCAAAAAAACATCAAAATTAAATATAAAACCATGGACTCACAATATATCAGAGGTTTTAAAATCGACTGATATAGTTGTAATCCCATCAAGGAGTGAAAGCTTTTCTATGGTAGCAGTTGAAGCGATGGCAGCAGGATGTCTTGTTATTTCAACGAAGTGCAAAGGCCCTGAGTATATAGTAAATCACGAAAAGGATGGCATTTTAGTCGAAAAAAGAAATTCTCATGCAATGGCGGAAGCTATAAAAAATGTTATAGATAATCCAGAAAAGTTTAGCAGCTTACGGATGCTTGCACCTGAAACAATAAGAATGAAATTTTCTACAGAACAAGCAAAAAAGTGTATGTTCGATTTTTTGCAAGTAATATCAAAAGATGTTTAGTAATTTAGTAGAACGCGTATTATCTTTGCATGGAAAATATGAATCAGAATTAAAGTTTATAGATTTACATATATCGAAACTTATATCACAAAAAAAAGAAATATCATTTATTGATAAGTATGTAGTTAAAAAGGGAAAAAGAATAAGATCATTACTTGCTATTCATGCCGCAAACGGATACTGTTCAGAAAAATTTTTGCAATCACTTGCTTTAATAGAGCTTATTCATGCCGCATCATTAATGCACGACGATGTTGTTGATAACAATTATGTCCGTCGTAACTCTGATTCTTTTTTTAAGTCGTATGGAGCAAAGAAAAGTATTCTCATAGGTGATTTTTCGATAATGATAGCTATACAAAGCTTTTTAGCAATACATGATGATGAATATATAAAAAAACTTTTTTTAAAGACGTGCAAATCAACTGCTTATGGTGCCATAAAAGAACAAAGTTTATCCTGGGATTCAAGTCAGAATAATTGTCTTGATGTTGTATCGCTAAAGACAGCTTCATTTTTTTTATTTGTAAATTTTCTAGCCGTATCTTTGTATTCTAATGACTTTGAGAAAGCAAAATTAGTAGCCATAAAAGGTTTGTGTTTCGGTTTGTTATTTCAAATTCAAAATGACTTGGATTCATATGCTCATACAAATTTCAATGAATCTGAAGATTATGTTCAAAAAAATATAACCTACCCATTAATGTTGCTTAAAAATTACTTCGGACTAAGTAAAACTTGTTTTTACGAAACGAATCAAGAAAACTATAATAAAATTCGCGATATGTTAAATTTAATCGAGTTTAAAAGAGTTTTAATGACTAATACTGAAAAATACTATAACATTGTTACGAAGTGGCTAATTAATAGTTGAAGTTGCGTTTCTATGAAGTTTTTTGAAAATTTTTCATATATTTATGAGCGATATGACTCTTATCTCGTCGATGTATATGGAGTCCTATATGATGGCGAAAAAATCTACGATGGAGCCTTAAGTCTATTAGAACAGATGAATAAAAATAAAAGAAAAGTTGTAATACTTTCAAATACAACTTTAGTTTCTGAAAGATGCAAGGAAAGATACGAAAAAAAAGGTATGATTCAAGGCATTCACTATGATCATTTTATAAGCTCTGGAGAAGCGTTCAACAAGACGATTAATCAGATATTACCAAATATAAAAAGTTATTATCAAATTTTCGAAAAAAACAAAGATCTTTTTAGTTCAAGCAACTTAATAGAAACGCAAAGCATTGAGGATGCTGATGTTATATATGTTGGGACTATACAAGAAAAAGGAAATAGGGTTCGCGCAGACAACAGAATTACTAAAAAAGGAAGCAAGATAGAAATAGATGACTTTATTTCAACTGATTACAACGATATATATGGATTTGAGAATATAGCAAGCACATTAGATATATGCATAAAAAACAATAAAACTCTTGTAGTTGCAAACCCTGATATATTTGCGATGGAAGGCATTCTTGTAAATGGATTAATAGAAAAGCATCCAGTAATATGCCCAGGCGCAATAGGCGAGCTTTATGAACGTCATGGTGGTAAGGTTTTATATTTTGGAAAGCCATATAAAGCAATATATGATTATGCAAAAACATTTTTAGATGGATATAATAAAACCATTATGATTGGCGATACGCCATGGACAGATATACTTGGAGGAAATTTATCAAACTTCGATACTGCTCTTTGTTTATCAGGTGTTCTTAGTGAGCTTTCGAGGCGACTACCAGAAGATACATGTATTCTTGATAAATACAAATACGTCATATCAACAATAGCACCAAAAATGACACATATTAAAATGAAAGAATTTTCTATCGATCCAACTTATATAGTTAAATCATTTGCATAAAAATTAAGCAGAAGATGTCATGATAATATTACAAAACTGTAACAATATACAAAGCAAGTAAAAACAGCAGTAGTAATGCCGCCACTTCCTTCTTGCTGCTAACATATAACCTTGTATAAACTTAACGTTTAATACATATCAGTATAAGGCATATTTAAGCAGGCGGCTGGAATGGCGCGTGGCGCCGCCTGCTTATGCGCAATGCAATATATACATATAAGATTCATTGATATAATGGCCATGGTATTGCAACTTATATAGTAACTAATATTTATAAAAGTAGCATGATTCGTATCGAGCTTAAGCAGGCAATTCCCAGCGTATTTTCCGCAACCTGCTTGATTTAAGTCAAACAATATAGTCTAGCAACATTAAGCCAGCTTCTGAGCGTACGCTAAGAGCAGCATGATTATGCACAATGCAATAACTAGCATTCATTACTAATATATTGTAGTAATAATGATAAAATTGTTGGTATATTAAACAATATTATATAACAATCATTATATCATTGGTCTGTCGCAATAGAAAACCTTATGTCTTCTATTATAATATTACAGCCGAATTTTTGACTATAACTCAAGGATCCAACTATATCAAATAATTGATCACTATTGCTTTCAATTGTATTAACAATATTAAATTTTAACGAAATATTAAATAATGTAGCTTTTAACTTCTCATAAAAAAAACGATCAGAAAAAGTAATAATCAGATGTTCTCCTGTCTTTGTTTTTGTCGTTGATAATATTCGCAGCTCTTTCCAGCAAAATAATGGTTTTTCGTTCCCTTTTCCGAAAGGTTCTAACCTTGAAATATCTCTATATATTTCAGATAAGTTATTTGATGTATGTAGTATATAGTCTATATTAATGTAATGTTTAAGGTCGTTTGTTGCGTAATTGTTTGCAAGGTCGAAAAATTCCTGCATTTTTGACTTTTCGATTGAAAAACCTCCAGCAAGTGTATGACCACCACCACTTATTATAATGTTTTTATCCATTGCTTGGCCTATAAAGTGTCCTATATCAAAACCTTGTATTGATCTTGCTGATCCTTTTCCAATCCCATCAGAAAAAGATATTACAAAACTTGGCTTCCCAAATTTATCTTTAAGTTTTCCTGCGAGAATACCTATAACTCCTTCATGAAAATTGTCGCTATAAACACATAAAACATTATCATTCGCTTGTTTGTTGTTATCTATAAAACATAGCGATTCTGACATATGTGCTCGTTCTATTTCCTTTCTCTGGATATTAAGATCTATAAGAGTTTTAGCAATCCTTTCTGCTGTAATGATATCTTTTTCTAGCAATAAGCTTAAACCTATAACAGGACTACTAAGCCTTCCAGAAGCATTAATAGCAGGCCCTGCAAAGAATGTTAAATCTTCTGTGTTGTTAACTTTTTCTATGCCAAAACATTTAAGAAGTACCTTTAATCCAATTGGAAAGGTATTATTTGAAATCGCATAATTAACAATAGAACGATTAAATCCTTTGAGTTCCATAACATCACACAATGTACCTAGAGCAGAGATACCGCTATACGTTAATAAGTCTTGAGATGTATGTGTATTGAGGTAATTAGTAGTTTTTAGGATTCTTTGTAACCATATTAAAAATATAAAAACAACCCCTGATGCAGACATATGTTTTATATGCGCGTTTTCTATTTCGTTTTGATCAATTCTGTTTGGATTTATCACCGCTATAGCGTTTGGTAATGTTTCTGATAATTGCGCATGGTGATCTATAATAACAACATCTATACCATTATTGTTTGCGTATTCAATTGCCTCAAAAGAACTTGTTCCAGAATCAACTGATATTATTAAATTCGCACTTACACTTAATGCTATATCAACTGCATTTTTATTAAGACCGTATCCATCTACAAATCTGTCGGGCAATGAGTAATGTGGGTGAACTCCTATATCTCTTAAATATGTAACGAGAAGTGCTGTAGATGTTATTCCATCAACGTCGTAATCTCCATATATCATTATTTTTTCTTCTTGGAGAATAGCTTTTACCAACCTATTAACACCTTTCTCCATGTCTATGAATAATGATGGATCAGGTATTGTGTTCTTTAGTTTCGGATTAAAAAATAATTCAGCATCTTTGTAATTGTGAATACCTCGATTAACAAGTATCGTAGATGTAAGACTGCTTAGGCCAAGCATATTTGATAACTGTATAACTTCATTTGAATCTGGTTTTGAAAAATTCCAAACTTTTCCAGTAAGCGATTTGATCACGGTTCTCCTATTGTTTTTATTTCTTCCTCTAACAATATGCCTGTATGTTGTAATACCTTCTGTTTTATAATATTGATTAGTTTTAAAAAATCTGAAGATGTAGCATTTCCTTTGTTTATCAAAAAATTAGAGTGTATATCAGAAACAAAAGCATCTCCAACATTTAAGTTTTTGCATTCTGCCAGTTGTATTAATTCCCAAGCCTTTTCTCC
Organism: Alphaproteobacteria bacterium; assembly: GCA_017481035.1. GTDB lineage: Bacteria > Pseudomonadota > Alphaproteobacteria > RUG11792 > RUG11792 > RGIG4729. The sequence continues at coordinate 7,237 of JAFUQI010000032.1, forward strand.
TGGTGGGTTTTTAAATGTACTTCCGCATGTGTATGCTCCAATCGGTTGCGACGCGCGTCTCTTTTTTATTATGTCATTAACTTCTTGTTGCAACTTAATTTTTTCTTTTGTAGAAACATTAAAGGTTGCAGATACGACAATAAGATCTTTTCCGATATTCCCATCTCTATATGTCATGTTTAAATCTTTTCGTTTGAATGTAATTCTTTCTCCATTAAATTTTATACAGTCAACAGAGATCAATGCATCGCCAATTTCAAATGAAGGAATTCCTGCATTCATAGATATAGCACCACCAATAGTTCCTGGGATACAGAATAGCTTTTCGCAACACGATAAATTATGATCAATACAATGTTTTATAAAAGAAGACAACTGAACACCAGCATCAACCACAACAAAATCTTTTTCAAACATTATTTTATTAAAATTTGCAAGGTTTATAACACACCCGCGTATACCATTATCCAAAATCAATACATTTGAAACATTTCCAAGAACAGTAATGTCAATATCGTTTGGAATTTGAGTAAGAAAATTTTGAAGATCAAGAGCATCTGTAGGTTGAAAATATACGTCGCATTTCCCACCAACTTTAAAAAAAGATATATCCCTTAGGTTAAAATCGAATTTATAAGTACCTTTAACGTTTGGCCATTTATGCTGCTTCATATATCTCAAGCCTTAATTTTTCAAGGGCATCTTTTAATGCTGTATTTTTAAAAGTTTTATCTATTTTGGGCTCAATAACAATATCTTTCTTATAAGAACTTCTTTGTTTTTTTGAATCGTTTTTATATGAAGTTACATGATTAATTGAAAAGTTTACTGCAGTCGCATTAGTAATGTTCCTTATTTTTTCTGCAATTAATGTCTGTGAGGCTTTGAACAATAGTACGGCAGCACTTATAATACTGACACTAACATTTATTTTGTTTAAACCTATATATGTAGAATTCCTAAACCTAACAAACTCCGCAAGGTCATCGCCTACAATATCATCCCAACTGTTTATTAAATGCATATTGATAGAAAGCAAAGTGTTTTTTGAACGTAAAATATCGTTTGCAATTAACGAAACTTTCCTCATATCAATGCATAGTAATAAACCATTAACGAACTTTATCATAGCAAAAGTTTCTTGCTTTATCTATAACATAGATCTGTTTTTCAAATGTTTGATACATTTTTGGGTATTTGCATAGGCATTGAGAAGCGCTACAAATCTCGATATCATATCTATACCAACTACCTAACCACCTTCACTTCGTAAGCTCCCCCCCTCCAACAACACCCCAACACACAAAAGAAAGCCTATAAATAGGCTCTCTCTTACTTAAACACTACCTCCTTTATTAATAACCTTAATACCTATAGGTTTAGAAGATCTATAAGATCCTCCTGGATGTATAGTAATACTACCCTTACCTTTAACAGGA
>JAFUQI010000033.1 GCA_017481035.1 Alphaproteobacteria bacterium
TATTCTTCCTTAATCTAATTGCTATACTGCACCATGAAACTACAGAATACTCAAAAATTTAGTAGTATCTCAAATGAAACAACCAAAACACCTATTAAACAAGCATCGCCGCACACATTAGTAACGCCTGCTTACTTAAGTCAGAGAGCATATAGCCTAGCAACATTAATCATCCTTAAACACAACGCGCAGAGTGGCGCTAATAACAGCATGCTTATCAATACGTCAAACTTATAACAAACACGCATAAAATAAACATAAAATTTGCCATACATCACAACGCAACATATATAACCGAAATCGAAATAGCATCGATCACTGACATAAGCCACCTTCACCGTTAGGTGAACCAGTGGCTGGGTGGCAGTGCCACCCCCCTATCTCTTCATAAACCTATAACACTTTATCACCTACCTATAAACAACCATATACACTACTACTATATTTTTTTGAAAAAAGGTTCGAAGAAAGAAATATAAATGAAACAAGCCGCTGTCAATGGCCTTTAGAGTGAAACGTGCCTTGACAGGTAAGGCTTAGCTGAATTGATATAATGCGAACAGCCTTTTTGAAAATATATAGTAATCATATTGAGAGTTCGCAATTGATACTATCAATTGCGTCTAATAGGTGGCGGAGCCAGGATATAAATATCATGGCTCCGCCACTGCACCATGAAACTATAGAATATTCACAAATTTGGTAGTATCTAAAACAAAGAAGGCAACCAAACCAACCCACTATTAATCCGGCAGTTCCAAGCGTATTTTTCGCGGCAGGCTTACTTAAATATCATAAACCCAAAAAGAATAGATAAACTTTTATGGGAGTTTTTAGAATTTGACATAAGTAATACAGCTGCGTTAAGCTATATACAGGAACACATCTCTTGTTCCGAATTCAATTTTAATTATTATTTTTTTATGAAAGGAAACAAATTATGAAAGCCTTTACAAAAACATTCAATAAAGCCTTAAAAGTTAACCAATACGTAGTCCAAAAAACCTCGAAGTATAAAGCTTGCAGCCACCTTATCAATAATACTTCTTCTGTTACTTCTACTAATATTTCCTTCTTCAAGAAATCTGTTCGCAGCAACAGTACTTAATCTTTCATCCCAAAACGACATCTTTACATCTATATTTTGTTCTGCAAGAAGTTCTTCTAATTTACATACAAACTTTTGAACCTTTTCAAGCTGTTGTCCAGCGCTTCCGCCAGACAATGATTTTGGCAATCCTACAATTATTAGGTTAACAGAATTGTTTTTAATTATTGGTATTAATTTTTTGTATATTCCGTGACTTTCAAGAACATCCATAGGAGACGCTATTGTCCAAAATATATCTGAGATTGCAAGACCGACCCTTTTGTCTCCATAGTCAATACAAAGAACCCTGCCCCGCCCTTTTAACGATTCAAGGCAAAGTTCTTTTATGTCTATCATTTTTGCGACTTAATATGAAGACATTTTGGCTGCAGTTTCTTCTGCTTCGGCCTTCCATTTACGAACGACACCACCAGTTCCTGCAGGCATCAAGCGTCCTACGATAACGTTTTCCTTTAAGCCTGTCAGATAGTCAACCTTACCACATATTGCAGCTTCAGTTAAAACGCGTGTTGTTTCTTGGAATGATGCAGCAGAAATAAACGATCTTGTATGAAGTGACGCCTTAGTTATACCCTGGATAACATACGTCGCTATAATAGGCCTCTTCCCTGCTTTTAGCAACTCTGCATTTGCTTCATTCAGGTCTTCCTTATCGATCTCATCTCCAACTATATATGTTGAATCGCCAGCATCGATAATTTCTCGCTTCTGCAACATCTGACGCATAATAATTTCAATATGTTTATCGTTAATTGGAACACCTTGAAGCCTATAAACTTGCTGAACTTCATTCGTGAAATATGTAGCAGTTTGTTCAACGCCAATAATCCTAAGAATATCTTGCAGAACAACCTCTCCATCAACAAGCATATCCCCACGCCTTACATAGTCACCTTCATGAACAACTATAGAACGTCCCTTCGGAACTAGATATTCATAAGGCTTTTGCAAAGCACCATCCTCCGGAACAATCATTATACGACGCTTTGCTTTATAATCTTTTCCAAACTCAACACGACCATCTATCTCTGAAATAATAGCAGGAACCTTTGGAGCCCTTGCTTCAAACAATTCAGATACCCTTGGCAAACCTCCAGTGATGTCTCGAGTCTTAACGACATCCTTTGGTATTTTTGCGATTATATCTCCAGCCTTGATTTTTGCTCCATTATTAACATTAATAGTCGAATCTATCGCCAACAAATAGCGTGCTTCAACCTTATTAGATAACATTATAGGATCGCCAGATTCGTTAACCAACGATATCATAGGCCTGAAATTTGAGCTCGAAACAGATTGCTTCCAGTCAACAACTATCTTACTTGATATACCTGTCGTTTCATCTGTGATTTCTCTAAGTGATTTTCCATCAATCAAATCTACGAACTTAACATAACCTTCTACTTCACATACAACAGGAGTGGTATATGGATCCCATTCTACCAATACCTGACCAGCCTTTACGGCATCTCCCGCGGCAACTTTTAGTTTGGCACCATATGGAACCTTGTGAGCAAGACGTTCCCTTCCGTTTTGATCTATAAGAGCTATCTCTGATTTTCTGGAAATAACTATCGTATCACCAGCACTGTTTACAACCGCTGTCATATTCTTAAATGCAATACGTGCTTCCATTGTTGATTCTATACTGGACTGTTCCGTACCTTTCTGAGCAGCACCACCAATATGGAAGATTTTCATAGTTAACTGAGTACCAGGCTCACCAATAGATTGAGCAGCAATGACACCAACAGCTTCACCGACACTAACAACAGTTCCTCTTGCTAGGTCACGACCATAACATTTTGCACATACTCCATGTTCCATCTCGCACGTTACTGGTGATCTGACTAGCACCTCATCAATACCGGCATCTATGATCTCATCTGCTTTATACTCATCTATAAATCCACCCTTTGGCAATATCATGCTTCCATTATTTGGATTAAAAACGTCCGCAGCAGCAAAGCGCCCAAGAATTCTTTCACGCAATGATATAACGACGTTTGAACCATCATACACAGGCTTCATCAAAAGTCCCTTGGATGTTGCGCAATCTTCGCTCGTAACAATACAGTCGTTTGCAACATCAACAAGCCTTCTTGTTAGGTATCCTGAGTTTGCAGTCTTTAAAGCTGTGTCAGTCAAACCCTTACGGCTACCGTGTGTTGATAAGAAGTATTCAAGCACGGTTAGACCTTCCTTAAAGTTTGAAACAATAGGCGTTTCAATAATTTCACCTGTCGGCTTGGCCATCAAACCTCTCATACCAGCAGACTGTTTTAGCTGCGCCATAGAACCGCGAGCCTTTGAGTGAACCATCATGTATACTGAGTTTGGTTGCTCTCCATCCTTTGTATGAGAAACTGCCTTCATCAAAGCTTCAGCGACCTTATCACCGCACTTATCCCAGGCGTCAATAACTTTGTTGTATTTTTCGCCCTGTGTGATAAAGCCATCAAGATATTGCTGTTCAAACTCTCCAACAACCCTTTCTGTCTCTGCAACAAGCTTCTTCTTTTCTGCAGGGACAACCAGATCATCCTTACCATAAGAAACACCAGACTTAGTCATATATTTGAAGCCAAGCTCCATAATTTTATCAACAAATATAGCTGTTGCTTTTTGGCCGCAATGGAACCTTATGTCATCAATCATTGATCCTATCTCTGAAGATGTTAAAAGCTTATTAACAATGTCAAATTTGATCTTAGGATGATGTGGCAATATCTGACTTAAAATAACACGTCCTGGAGTTGTTTCAACCATCTTATACTCAGTAGTGCCATCCTCTTTATAGTATGGAATACGAGTCTTAATCCTTGTATGGTATGTTATAACTTTATTGTCTATAGCATACATGATCTCATTGATATCAGCATATGCTGTTCCTTCGTTAGGCGAACCTTTAACCTCCATTGTGAGATAATACACACCCAGCACAATATCCTTTGATGGAATCGTAATTGGCTTACCGCTCGAAGGGCTAAGGATATTATTTGTTGAAAGCATCAAGATACGAGCCTCAAGTTGAGCCTCTGGTGACAACGGAACGTGAACTGCCATCTGGTCTCCGTCGAAGTCAGCGTTAAAAGCAGTACAAACAAGTGGATGCAATTGGATTGCTTTTCCTTCAATTAACACCGGCTCGAATGCCTGTATACTAAGTCTGTGCAATGTAGGAGCACGGTTTAGCATAACAGGATGTTCTCGAATAACCTCTTCCAATATATCCCAAATCTCAGGACGATCTTTTTCAATCATCCTCTTTGCTGATTTAAGATTACTTGCAAGCCCATACTTCTCAAGTTTTGCATAAACGAATGGTCTAAATAACTCGAGGGCCATCTTCTTTGGAAGACCACATTGATGAAGCTTCAATTCTGGACCGACGACGATAACCGAACGTCCTGAATAATCAACACGCTTTCCAAGAAGGTTTTGCCTAAATCGACCTTGCTTACCTTTAAGCATATCAGCAAGAGACTTCAAAGGACGTTTGTTCGCTCCAACTATAGCCTTAGCACCACGGCGCTTATTATCAAACAATGCATCAACAGACTCCTGCAACATACGTTTTTCGTTACGTATAATAATTTCTGGAGCTCTTAATTCAAGCAATCTCTTCAAGCGATTATTTCTATTTATAACCCTTCTATATAGATCGTTCAAATCACTTGTCGCAAACCGTCCACCTTCCAAAGGAACAAGAGGCCTTAAATCTGGAGGAATAACAGGAAGAACTGTTAAGACCAAATACTCAGGCTTAATTCCAGTATCAACGAATGCCTGAAGCATCTTCAATCTTTTAACGATTTTCTTCTTACGGATATCAAGAACTCCAGCCTCAAGTTCTGCTTTAAGGTTTGCTATCTCTGATTGAAGATCAAGGGAAGCTAGCATATCTCTTATAGCTTCAGCCCCTATACTTGCTGTAAATGCACCTTCACCGTACTTATCCAAAGCATCGAAATACTCTTCTTCAGTTATTGTTTCAAAAGGCTTAAAATGACTGAAACCAGGCTCTATAACAACGTACTTTTCAAAATACAAGATTTTTTCAAGATCCTTTATCCCTCGATCCAATATCATTGAAATACGACTTGGAATTGACTTCATGAACCAAATATGAACGACAGGAGCTGCAAGCTCTATGTGCCCCATACGCTCACGACGAACACTGCTATGCGTAACTTCAACGCCACACTTCTCGCATACAATCCCCTTATATCTCATGCGCCTATAACGACCGCAATTACATTCATAGTCCTTTACTGGACCAAAGATTCTCGCGCAGAATAATCCATCGCGTTCCGGCTTAAATGTTCTGTAGTTTATGGTTTCAGGCTTCTTAACCTCACCGTATGACCATGATCTTATATCGTCAGGACTTGCGATTGATATTCTAATCGCGTCAAAATCGCTGTTTACCCCAGCTTTTTCTCCTGGGGAAAGAATTTTCTTAAAATCCATATCAATCACTCCTACGCTTTTTCTTTCTCTAAATCCTTGCTATTTTCAAATGTAACATTCAATGCAAGTGACTTTAATTCCTTTACCAACACATTAAATGACTCTGGTATGTCTGGTTCAACTTCGTTTTCGCCACGGACAATTGACTCATAAACCTTTGTTCTTCCCTTTACGTCATCTGATTTAACTGTTAGCATCTCTCGAAGAGTGTGGGCTGCACCATAACCTTCAAGAGCCCAGACTTCCATTTCACCGAATCTCTGACCACCAAATTGCGCCTTACCTCCAAGAGGTTGCTGAGTAATCAAGCTGTATGGACCGACAGATCTTGCGTGAATCTTATCGTCTACAAGGTGGTGTAGCTTAAGCATATATTTATAACCAACAGTTACCTTGCGATCAAATGGCTCACCAGTTCTTCCGTCGTATAACGTAACCTGACCAGACTTATCAAGGCCTGCCTTATCTAGATATGCTTCAATATCATTAAGCTTTGCTCCATCAAAAACTGGACTTGCAACAGGAACACCTTTTTGCATATTCTCTGCCAACTCAATAAACTCTTCATCACTCAAGGCTTTAAGATCCTTAATATCATCTTTGTCTGTATAGAAACTGATAACTTTGCCTCTCAGGTCTTCCATTGTGGCTTCGTTCTTGCGATATTCGTCAAGCATCTTTTGAATCTGGACTCCAAGACCATGAGCTGCTGCTCCAAGGTGAGTTTCAAGGATCTGTCCAACGTTCATTCTTGACGGTAATCCAAGAGGATTCAGAACGATATCAACAGGAGTTCCATCTTCAAGGTATGGCATATCTTCTACTGGCAAAATCCTTGACACAACACCTTTGTTTCCATGGCGTCCTGCCATCTTATCTCCTGGCTGTATCTTTCGCTTATTGGCGACAAATACCTTAACAAGCTTCAAAACGCCAGTTGGCAGATCATCACCCTTTCGTATCTTTTGAACACTCTCATCAAACAATCTTTGGATCCTATCGATCTTTTCGTCGAATTGTTTAACCAAATGATCTATAACTTTTTGTGTCTTTGCAACCTTCACGACAACATTTCTTAATTGATAGAAAGACTTACCGTCAATCATTGCTTTAGTAATCTTTGCACCCTCATCAACACCTTCAAGACCGTTCGCATGCTCTTTGCCAAGCAACCTATCATAAAGATGTCTTGTATAGGTCTGTTCTAAGATTCGCTTTTCATCATCACGATCCTTCGCCAAATCATCGATCATCTGACGTTCAATTGCTATAGTTCTTTCATCCTTATCAACACCTCGTCTAACCAACGTCCTTACTTCGACGACTGTTCCCGAAACACCTGGAGGAACTCTAAATGATGTGTCTCTGACATCTGATGACTTTTCTCCAAATATAGCTCTAAGCAACTTTTCTTCTGGAGTTATAACACCCTCACCCTTTGGCGTCACCTTTCCAACCAAAATATCACCTGGATTAACTTCGGCGCCAACATAGACTATTCCTGATTCGTCTAGATTCTTTAACGACTCGTCAGAAACATTTGCAATGTCCCTTGTTATTTCTTCGTTACCCAACTTTGTGTCTCGAGCTACAACTTCAAAACTTTCAATATGAATTGAGCTTAACACATCGTTCTTAACAACGTTTTCAGAAAGAACAATAGAGTCTTCATAGGAGTAGCCATTCCACGAAACGAACGCAACAAGCAAGTTTCTTCCAAGCGCTAGTTCTCCATTATCAGTTGAAGGTCCATCGGCTATAATATCACCAGCCTCAATCAAATCACCAGTTTTTACTAAAGGCTTTTGATTAATACACGTCCCCATATTTGAACACTGATACTTAGAAAGTGTATAAACATCAGCTCCAGCATCCTCTTCATCATTGACCCTTATAACTATTCTCTTTGCATCAACGTGATCAACAATACCAGATCTTTTGGCAACAAGCGCAGCGCCTGAATCTCTAGCAATTACAGATTCCATACCAGTTCCAACAAGAGGAGCTTCAGACACTAATAATGGTACGGCCTGACGTTGCATGTTTGATCCCATCAATGCACGAGTTGCGTCATCGTTTTCAAGAAAAGGAATAAGTGAAGCTGCGACTGATACAACTTGCTGCGGCGAAACGTCAGTGTATGATATTTCTGATTTTGGCAAAAGACCAACATCGCCTGCTCTTCTTGAGATTACAAGTTCTTCAGTTATATTTCCATCTTTATCAGTTTGAACACCAGCCTGAGCAACGGCGTATTTTCCCTCTTCTGTTGCAGTTAAGTAAACGACCTCATCAGTTACCTTTCCATCAACAACTTTTCTGTATGGTGCCTCTATAAAGCCATACTTATTGATCTTTGCATAAGAGGCAAGAGAGTTGATCAAACCAATGTTTTGACCTTCCGGTGTTTCTATTGGACAAAGCCTTGAATAGTGCGTTGGATGAACGTCACGAACCTCGAATCCAGCACGTTCCCTTGACAAACCTCCTGGGCCAAGTGCAGACAACCTACGTTTATGTGTAACCTCTGATAATGGGTTAGTTTGATCCATAAATTGAGAAAGCTGAGATGAAACGAAAAAATCTTTTATAGCTGTTATTAAAGGCTTCGCATTTATCAAATCACTTGGAACAAAATTGTCGAGTTCTTGATTCGCCATTTTTTCACGAATTGTTCGTTCAACCCTAAGCATACCTACACGACATTGATTTTCTATTAACTCGCCAACAGATCTTATTCTTCGGTTTCCAAGGTTGTCTATATCGTCAACATCACCTTTCCCGTCTTTTACATTAAACAACAATCTAATAATTTCTATCAGATCTTGCTTTTGTAACGTTCTGATTTCATCATCTATGTTTAAGCCAAGCCTATCATTTATTTTGGCGCGACCAACATTTGAAAGGTCGTATTTATCAGGATCAAAAAATAATGATCTCAAAAGATCTTCACCACCTGAAACAGAAGGAGGTTCACCTGGTATTAAGGCTCTGTACAATTCAATTAAAGCCTCATCTCTATTAACACACTTTGAATAAGTAAATGTATTCAATAGATAAGGTGATGTTGATGCTGGTATATATAATACTTCAAGATTCTTGAGTCTTAAATTATCGAATCTCTCGATAATGCCTTCATTAATTTCTTCTCCAGCTTCAAAGTATATAGCACCAGATTTCTCGTCAATCATCTCCTTGGCTATATACTTTCCTATCATTTCTTCATCAGAAACAAAAACGGTCTTGAGACCTTTTTCCTCAAGTAACTGAAGGTTTCTGATTGTCATACGATCACCGGCTCGAGCGACCTCTTCCTTTGACTCTCCGTCGATCAAAGGCCTTGTTAGTCTTTGGCCTTTGTAGTGATCTTTATCAAATTTCGTTGTCCATCCACCTTTCGTTCTTTTATATAAAACCGAACCATAAAAAGTGTTAAGAATTTCTTCTTTAGACATTCCTGTTATAGACTCATCAGACAAATCCTGTCCTGCTTTTAGTTTTTTGCGATAAGCTTCAGTTTCTGCGCTATACAAACACATTAAAAATGTTGTAGCTAAAACCTTACGACGTCTGTCAACCCTTACATACAAAACATCTCTGTGGTCAAACTCAAAATCTAACCAAGAGCCTCTATACGGGATAACTCTCGCTGCAAACAGAACCTTTCCAGAAGAGTGCGTTTTTCCTTGGTCATTATCTATGAACACACCAGGACTTCTATGCATCTGAGAAACAACAACCCTCTCGATACCGTTAAAAATAAACGTTCCACGGTCTGTCATTATAGGAATCTCGCCAAGATAGACTTCCTGCTCTTTTATATCTTTTATACTCCTTTGATTTGTATCTAAATCTATGTCCCAAAGTATCAGTCTGAAACGAGCACGAATTGGCGCAGAATAAGTTCCTCCACGTTGCCTACATTCTAGTTCTGTATTTTTAGGCTCTTCAAACGTATATCCACAAAACTCTAGTTGAGCTTTTCCGGATGAATCCGCTATAGGAAAAAATGATTTAAATATGCCTAATAACCCTGTATCCTCCATTTTGTCTGAAGGAACACCGTACTGTAAAAACGAATTAAAAGAGCTTTTTTGAAGTGAAATTAGATTTGGGATTGGAGCCTTTTCTTTGATCCTTCCAAAAGACCGACGAAAACTTTTACGTCCTGTATAAGATCTGACCATAATTAATAAAAACCTTTAAAAACAGCAAAAAACAAATTAAATGAGACAGATCGTATCATCTGTCTCTGCGCATCAATTTAATTTATTTGATGGTTACTTTTGCTCCAGCTGCTTCGAGTTTCTTTTTCATTTCTTCAGCATCTGCTTTTGCAACTCCGGCTTTAACGACCTTTGGAGCACCTTCAACTAGCTCTTTTGCTTCCTTTAGGCCAAGTTCAGGAACTATTGCTCTGACTTCCTTAATAACGTTGATCTTATTTGCACCAGCATCTGTTAACTCGACGTCAAACTCTGTCTTTTCTTCAGCTGCCGCTGATGGACCTGCTGCTGGACCTGCTGCGACTGCAACTGCTGCAGCTGCGCTAACGCCCCACTTTTCTTCCAACATCTTGGAAAGTTCAGCTGCCTCTAGGACTGTTAATTGTGATAACTCTTCTACGATTTTGTTTAAATCTGCCATTTTATACTCCTTTAAAAAATAATTAATTTACTATACTAACTCTTCGCTGCGATAACTCTTGCGACTCTTGCAGAAGGCTCTTTAACCGTTCTGACAATCTTCGAAGCAGCTGCCGTGAGAAGTCCGATAATCTTAGCACGAAGTTCATCCATAGATGGCAACGATGCAAGTTCTTTAATTGTATCAACCGAAATCGCTTTTCCATCCATAACTCCGCCCAAAATCTGCAACTTATCATTTGATTTTGCAAACTCCGAGATAGCTTTAGCCATACCAACTGGATTATTCGAGAAAGCCAAACCTGTTGGTCCTTCTAGATATTTATCCAATGATTCTAAAGCTGAGTCTTTAATTGCTATGCGAGCTAGTGTGTTCTTTAGAATTTTGAGATTTGCTTCCGCTGCGTGCATATCCTTGCGAAGCTTTGTGATCTCTTCAACAGTGATACCGGCTGTTCTGTTGACAGCAACAACTATTGACGAGTTTGTCAACTCCTCACGGATATGTGATACGAAAGACTCTTTCTCTTGTCTATTCATACGTACTCTCCTCACATAAACTCATAACAGAAGGAGTAATAAAAAAATACCACCTCTGTCTATTGTAGGCGGCACCATGCCTTTAGTTCAAAAACTGAAACCTACAGTCTTCGACAAAGATCCGGTTTTCCGGACTTTGCTTTTACGGAACGGGATAATGCTCCATTCCGTAAATCTCTTTATTCAATGACGAATGTCACTCCAACGCCCATCGTTGAGCTCAAGGACATCTTCTTGAGATAGTTGCCCTTAACTCCGGCAGGCTTTGACTTAACAACCGCATCAACTAATGTCTTGATGTTCTCTGCGATTGCATCATCACTGAAACTAACTTTTCCAACTCCGACATGAATGATTCCATTCTTCTCGGATCTGTATTCTACTTGTCCACCCTTAACGTTTGCTATGGCTGTTGCAACATCTGTTGTAACTGTCCCCAATTTTGGATTTGGCATAAGACCTTTTGGACCAAGGATCTTACCAACACGTCCAACCAATGCCATCATATCTGGCGTTGCAATACAGCGGTCGAAAGGCATATCTCCCTTCTGGATCATCTCGACAAGCTCAGTTGAACCAACGACATCTGCTCCAGCTTTCTTAGCTTCTTCAGCTTTTTGATCCTTCGCAAACACTGCAACACGATATGTCTTGCCAGTTCCGTGTGGAAGGTTTACGACACTACGAACAGCCTGATCTTGTTTTGTTGGATCAATACCAAGCATAATGCAAACCTCAACAGTCTCATCAAACTTTGCAGTTGCGGTTTTCTTGATTGCAGCAATAGCGTCTCTTAATGAATAGACTTTATTCTGATCTATTTCTTTTCTCGCATTTTTTAAACGCTTACAAACAAATGCCATGATTAACCCTCCACAACTTCAACGCCCATGGATCTTGCTGATCCAATAATCATCTGACAAGCTGCATCCAAATCATTCGCATTTAAGTCTTGCATTTTTTGTTGCGCAATATCTTTGACTTGAGACATCGTTATCTTTGCTATTGGAGCTGTTATTCCAGTCTTTTGGGATCCGCTTGTGATTTTCGCTGCCTTTTTAATGTAGTACGTTACAGGTGGCGTCTTCATCACGTATGTGAAGCTCTTATCAGCATATGCTGTAATGACGACAGGAACAGGCATTCCAGGCTCCATCTGCTGAGTTTTCGCATTAAAAGCCTTGCAGAACTCCATAATATTTAACCCCTTTTGAGCCAACGCTGGACCGATTGGTGGTGATGGGTTAGCTTTACCTGCAGGTATCTGCAGTTTTATATAACCGACAACTTTCTTTGCCATTTTTTTTCTCCTAAACTAAGAACGTGGTTTTATCAATCAAATGACAGATCTCCCACGAATTATATTTTTTCAACTTGAGCATATTCCAGACCAACCGGAGTAGCTCTACCGAAGATAACAACCGAAACCTTAAGCTTTTGTTTGTCATCTTCAATCTCTTCGACAACGCCCGTAAATGAAGCAAAAGGGCCATCTGTAATTCTGACCTGATCCCCAACCTCATACGTTATGGAGCTACGAGGCACTACTGCAGACTCCTGAACCTGAGCCATAATCCTCTTAACCTCAGCTTCGCTAACTGGCGATGGCCTTCCTTTTGATCCAAGCAACGTTGACACTCTAGGGATACTTCTAACCAAGTGCCAAGTCTCGTTGTTCATAACCATCTTTATCAAAATATATCCTGGAAAGTATTTTTTATTCGATGTCACCTTAGAGCCATTCTTAAACTCTATAACTTCCTCTGTAGGAATAAGCACTTCTTCAAATAGATGGGACATGCCCTTCTTTTCTGCAGATTCCTTTAAAAGTTGCTCCACCCTATTTTCAGAACCAGAATAAACCTGAATTATATACCAGCGCGCTTTTTGTTCCATTGTTGTAACTCTTAATTTCCAATGATTGCGTGCACTATACGATACCAAGCAGTATCAACAAGCGCAAAAAACAAAGAGGCTATAAGACACATTATAAAAACAACTATTGTAGTTATTGTGACTTCCTTACGAGATGGCCAAACGATCTTATCGATCTCACCACGAACATCTGATATGAACGAAAAGAACTTTCCAATACCGGTTTTAGAATTCATCTCGACCCCTTAAAAAAAGAAAATGGCAGGAGCGGAGGGAATCGAACCCCCAACCGCCGGTTTTGGAGACCGGAACTCTACCAATTGAGCTACACTCCTACTACCATCGATTCATTCTAACACACCATCCAAAAAAAGTATATAGTGTTTTTTTGAGATAGCATTGAGCAATACTCAACATTTACGCACACTAACAATTTACGCACACTAATTACGCACACTTTACGCACACTAACACAACCTGCACGATTAATCAGCGCTATAAAACAACTAGTATTAATGTGCATTTTTAATGTATAATATAATTGTACAGCAGTTAAATTACTGAACAAATGTTTAAAAGCTTATTGATATTACTGTTGTCGTCAGTTTGTATTGGATGTGACGATATGCTTGATGAATACAACTGTGATTATACAGAATATAAATCCAAAGATACTGGCTTTACAAGTAGTTCATTTTTTGAAAACCATATAAGATATAAGCATACAGACTATCTTGGCGATAATAATAACCCAACAGATAATGGATACGTAGAGTATCTGGCAAGCAAAAACGACAGTTTGTCGATATACGAATTAGCTGAAATAATTACTGGTACTTCAGGAATAAAAACAAACGTTGATCCAGACATACTTGAGGCGGCCTTGTTAAAGCTTAGCTTGTACTTGATTAATTCTTCGGACACCGAATTAAATCAGTTAAGAAATATTATAAATGACTTTTTTTGCAAAGATATAAGTATAGAAATATCCAACATCACAAATAAATCGCAATTTAAAGATGTCGCACACGATATTTTGAACTTAATTGCAGGCAAAACTTTAAATTTTAATCAGCCCGATATTCCTGGAACGATTTTCGCAAAGTCTGCAGGCAACAACGAATATCGAAATATATTTTCATCAGCTTCGTTTTATGACCAAAAAAGCAAAACTGCATCTTCCAGCATTTTTAGAGAAAAAGAAGACAAAGAGCTGTTAACGAATCATAAATACATTCAACCAACTTTTCCAAATCATCGAAAATCATTAAACCATAAATATGTTTCATTAAGCGAACTGTTACCAACAGAACAGAATCTTTCAGACGACAAATTAATAAAACATTATCAAAACGAACTATGGACAGACTCACCAAACCTTCTACAATCCTCACAAATAAACGCTATGTTAAACTTCGCAAGAATGGCAAAACTTTACAACATTAATGTTGAATGTAAATTTTCGAATGGAACAACAAGCATATCCATGACATCTAAACATCCAGAAAAAACAAAAGATCATGATTTTTGCGCGAGATTAATTAGAATTGTAGAATGGTTAAATATATGCAAATTAAATAACTGCGCAAAAGCTTTACACAAAATGCTTGAAGATGAATACGAGAAAAGCGGACAATACAGAGGTAGGTACGAATATCATATTGATTTCAACGTAAACAAACGGCTTCCAATGAGATAGGTGAACACTCTTCAAACTATTGGCTGCCAACTTTGAAACAGTTTTCATATCATACGTTTTTTGCAGTATACGCAATAACATTCCGAAGTGCTTCTAGTTAGCAGCATAGTCGATATATCAACTTTAACCAAAAAAAACTTACAGCGAAAATGATATAATGCTTGAATTGCTAGCATATCATTTGCTTTTTGGTGTCGGTTTATTTATTTGCAAGCACAAAGAAAAATTTGATTATCGAGAGCAAGACCTTCGCAACTATTATTTTTTTTGCAAATAATCAGATTCTAACTTCGCATAATCAATATCAATATTATAATAGCACAGATCACTTAATGTTGCTCAAAAAAAATCTCAAGACAAGCGGCACTTCTCGAAGACATCACTAGGAATTCTTTCTTGCGCAACACTTACTGTACAAGACAATAAATATATTATAAATATTTTTCAACCAATATTCTGATACAAAATTTTAAATGTTAATTATTTAAGATCTTGCAAAAAAGTCTTTATAAAGCGACTTTACCATTGGAACCATCAAATCCTTTGTAAAGTCATTCATGTTATATATGCCAGGATCTTGTTTTATAATCCATTGCGCCGCTTTTATTGCTCCTTTTGCAAATATATCCTTTGAATGAGCCTCATGCGTTATTTTGATATTCTCATACTCTCCCATAAAGCTAACTTCGTGAGACCCTATAACTTTTCCACATCTCTGTACGGCAAATCCAATCTCACCCCGCATCCTCTGTGGAATTATTCCGTATCTGACAAAATTTGCGACATCATCAAAAGATCTGTTCCTTGCTTGAGCTATTGATTTCCCGAGCATAATAGCAGTACCAGATGGCGCGTCCTTTTTTAAAGCGTGATGTTTATCTAGAATCTCAACATCAAAATCTTCATTTAGTAGTTTGCCAAAAGCATAAACCGCCATATTCAAGATAGCGACCAGAAAGCTCATATTTGGAGCGTAAAACACACGGCAAAAAGAACTAACCCTATTCATTAAATCCATATGAATCTTTGACAAGCCAGTTGTTCCGATCACCAAAGGTATATTTATTTCACTTCCTTTAACATATTGCAACATCGCCTCTGTTGCTACTGGACACGAAAAATCTATAACAGCATCAACATTGCGAAACAAATCTTCTATGCGATCCTTGCTCGAAACTTTGCTAACAACGTTAAAGCCCTCTTGAAGGGCAGCCTTTATAACGTTGCCCCCCATTGCTCCTGTGGCCCCCAATACTGATATTTTCATGTAATACTAAAAGGGTATTTCATCATCTACTGGTATATCTGACGGAACTTCTTCAGATCTACTGCCAGAGTCTGCACCTTCAGTCTTTTTAGGGTCAAGAACGATTAAATCACCACTATATTTCCCAACGACTATCTCTGTAGTAAACCTTTCTGTCCCAGTACTATCTGTCCATTTTCTAGTTTGAAGCTGGCCTTCGATATACACCTTAGTACCTTTCTTGACATATTTTTCTATAATATCCGCAAGCCTATCACTAAATATTGAAATTTTATGCCACTCAGTTTTATCTTTTCTTTCGCCAGTATTTTTGTCTCTCCAAACATCACTTGTTGCAACGCTAAACGAAGAAACTTTAGTGCCATCTGGCATAAAACGAATCTCTGGATCTCGTCCTACGTTTCCGATTAATGTAACTTTGTTCAATGATCCTGCCATCTTGTTTGTTCTTTCTATAAAGTTGTTTATATTTTTATTATACGGCTTCTTTGATATTTTGGGAAATTAATTTTGATCACATAATTTTTTTCATACATACAAAAAAATCATTTCGCATACGACTTGCATAAATATAAAATTATAAATAAATATTTTATTGCACAATATATTTATATATTGTAATCTAAAACTCGTATTTTTTGTATTATCATTTTTTACTATGAACAAAATTTCATCAATCGCTTTAGCCGCAGCTATATTGTTAACGGCAAACGCAGCAAACGCAACAACAGGTTTCTACACAGGAGCGGCTATTTCCGCACAAAAACACAACATTACCACAACAGAAGACAAAAAAAAACACAAATTAAAAAAAACAAAACCAGTCATTGACTTTTTTGCTGGATATAACACTGAAATCGCAAGCAAAACACCACTCGCTATAGAATTACGAGCAGGCCTCCCTCTTGGAAAAATTGCATCAGAAAAAGCTGGCTATAAATCTTCAGAAGCAAAGGCAAAATATCAGTTAGGTCTTTTCACAAATCTCGGTTATAAATTTACTGACTATTTCGAAGCTGGTGTTACAGCCGGATTAAATTTAACTAAATACGAACTAAAATACGAAGACACACTCGCAAAGGAAGAAAACGAAACAAAGAAAAAACTAAAGCCACAACCAGAGGCCGGTATATACCTAAAAGGCTATTTATCAGACAACTTCTCAGTAAGACTCGAGGGAACATACGCTTTCAAAACAAAACTACCAATTTTAAAAATCGAAAAAACCGATGTTAAGAAAAGAGATAACAAAGGCATGAAAATACGCTTAGCAGGTATATATAACTTCTAAGTCAAAAGCAAAAACAACAAAACCTAAGCCACCTTCACCGTTAGGTGAACCAGTGGCTGGGTGGCAGTGCCACCCACCCCATATCTCTCCATAAACCTATAACACTTCATCACATACCTATAAGCAACTATTATACCTACTACTATATTTTTTTGAAAAAAGGTTCGAAGAAAGAAATATAAATGAAGCAAGCCGCTGTCAATGGCCTTTAGAGTGAAACGTGCCTTGACAGGTAAGGCTTAGCTGAATTGATATAATGCGAA
>JAFUQI010000034.1 GCA_017481035.1 Alphaproteobacteria bacterium
AACATATACTAAAGGATCTAGTAGTAATGTTAAAGGTGGTAATGTTAGAAGTAGTATTAGAACTAAAGGAGGTAAGATAGTGTTTAAGTAAGAGAAAGCCTATTTATAGGCTTTCTTTTGTGTATTGGGTTGTTGGAGGGGTGGATTAGTGCTGTAACATAAGTCGTTTTGAAAGTGTATACAGTTGATAATGAATTCATATTCTTTTCATATCAAACTTTTTCATATTTCATGATATAATTTTCCATATTGCAGTTACATAGGAACTAAATGTTTAGAATTAGTTTGGCGCTTTTTGCGACATTATTGCTTTCTCGTTGCTCTCAAGATCTAGATATTGAGTCGTTCAAATCTAAAACAGCCGAAGAAATTTTTGCAGAAGGCAAAACAGCAGAAAGCAAAAAAGAATACACAGATGCAATCACAATATACGAAGAACTTGAAAAATTATATCCATATTCTAAACTCAACACTGACGCGCAACTCGCAATCGCCGATTGTAATTATATAAAGAAGAAGTACGATGAGGCGGCGTCAGCATATGAGGTTTTTATAAGGGCACACCCTAATCACGAAAAGATTGCATATGCTTTATACATGTTGGCCATGGTAAATTATAATCAAATCGCAATAGTTGAAAGAGATCAGGAGATGACAGCATATGCTTCATTATATTTTTCAGAGCTATGCGAAAGATTTCCAAACTCAGAATATACAAAAGATGCAAAGAATAAAATCAAAGTATTAAGAAACCAAAAAGCAGCTCGCGAAACATATATAGCAAAATACTACCAAAAGAGAAAAAATTATGCAGCAGCTATAGAAAGACTTAACGTTGTATTCGAAAACTTTTCAGATACAGATCATGCGCCAGAAGCAATGTCTAGATTAATCGAATGTTATCTTTCTATTGGAGAGTTCAAAGAAGCTCAACTTATTTTTAGCATATTGGAACAAAGGTATCCAGAATCGAACTGGACAAAAGATTCTAAAATACTGCTTGAATCGAGAAAAGAAAGACGTCATTAATATGATAATTTACGGATTTCATGCTTGCAAATCAGCAGCGTCATCAGGAAAAAATATTATTAAAGCTTATATTATTGACAAAAAGACCATACCAGATTGGTTAAAATCCATAAATAAAAACAAAATTTTACAATTGGAAAAAGCAAGTTTTGAGGCTATGCTTCCGAAAGATTCAGTGCATCAAGGAATAGCTTTAGAAATCGAAGATATAACATATTCGAATATAGAAGATCTTCACAATACAAACAACAATTGCACTATAGCAATTTTGGATAATGTAACTGATCCGCATAATTTTGGAGCGATAATACGAACAGCCGCTGTATTTGGGATCAGCCATATTGTTATTCCTGAAAAATCGTCCTGCAAAGTTACTCCTACGACTATAAAAGTTGCTTCAGGTGGACTTGATCATGTTAATATAATAATTGTCAAAAATCTTTCACAAGCTATAAAAAAGCTAAAACAATATGGTTTTTGGATAGTTGCATTATGCGAAAAAGGCGATCAATTTCTAGATGAAATTGATTTAACAGGCAAAACAGCATTAATACTCGGAGCAGAAGGAGCTGGAATCAGAAGGTTACAACAAGAAAATGCAGACTTTACGGCAAAAATACGCACATCTAATAGTTTTTCGACCCTAAACGTTTCAACATCTGCAGCAGTATCCTTTTATGAAGCGGCAAAACAGAATGGCTTCAACTTTCTGTAAATCATGAAATTTATCGTATCAGGAATAGTAGACTATTCTGTATCAATGATAGATATGGATATTGCACACGAGATGGTTTCAAATGGAGAGGACGAAATAGTTTTTATAACAGAACATCCACCACTTTACTCTGCAGGTAAAAGTTTTGAAAGTTCTGATTTCATAAAAATACCACATGCCAAAATTTATTATCCTGGACGCGGCGGTCGTATCGTTGTTCATAGTCCTGGTCAAGTTGTCGTATATCCAATCATAAATCTACGAAAGAGAAACATAAATATATCAACATTCGTTTATACCCTTGAACAATGGATGATTGATGTTTTAAAAAAGTTTAATATCAACGCTACACGTTCCAAAAAAGGGGTCGGAGTTTTTGTTAATGAATCAAAGATAGGATTTGTTGGAGTCAAGATTACTAAAGGCGTATCTATGCACGGATTATGTTTAAACGTTAATAACGATACATCTATGTTTAATTCGATAATACCTTGCGGTATCCAAGGCGTTCAAATAACTTCTATTCAAAAAATATTGCATAACTCTATACAAATCAACCAAGTCAAAGACATGTTTATAAAAACAATTCCATTTTAGTTGTACATGGGTCATAACTGTAACCATAAAAAATCTTTATATAAACAGGTTAGCTTAGCAGAGAGATGTAAGTCAAACTCTAAAAGCTCCCATAAAGGTTTACGCACCTCCACTCCACCATCCACCCACAAAAAAAGAAAGCCTATAGATAGGCTTTCTCTTACTTAAACACTATCTTACCTCCTTTATTAATAACCTTAATACCTATAGGTTTAGAACATCTATAAGATCCTCCTGGATGTATAGTAATACTACCATTACCTTTAACAGGAATATTGAGTATAACTCTACCATATACGTTTATATTACTATTTATATATAAAGGTTTAGATCCTGTTATAGTAACATTCTTACCACTATCTATATTTATATTAAACTTAATAGTAGTATCTGTATTAATAATATTATCTATATCTTCTTGAGGTAATGATAGTGTATACTTACTATCATTATACTTACCACTATCTATAGTTAATATATCAGATAGAGTATATTTATCTGTAGGTATAAATGATACATTATCTCTATTATCTTCACTAAATGTAAAACCTGTCTTATTAATAATATCATCTAATGAAGTATACATCTTAGATAATGT
>JAFUQI010000035.1 GCA_017481035.1 Alphaproteobacteria bacterium
ATTAATAATGGATGGTTAGAATTATCTGAAGATGCTAAATTAAATAATACAGGAACTATAACATTTAAAGGTAGTAGTTTTATATATATCTATTGTAGTTGTAGTACTCTAACTAATACAGGAACTATAGATATATCTGATATAACAAATCTATCTGGATGGTATAATGATAATATATTTACTCTAGAAGGAGGATCTACCTTTATACTACCTAAGAGTATTACTAATAAGATTAAAACAAATAAATGGAAGAAACCTATAACACTAAATGGTACTGATAATAAACCTGTTAATATAGTTATACCTAAAGGTTGTGAATATATAACAGATATAGACAACAATAAAAAAGAAGAGTTATTTAATGCAATAGAAGATGCAACAGGATTTACGTTTGGTGAAAATAAGGATAATGTTAAGTTTAGCTGGCAAACAGATGATGTAAAACAAACAACAGAAACATCTGCAGATAATGAATGTGAATATATGGATGAGTGTTAGTAATATATAAACATTTGTTGGAGTTTTAGAGTAGTTGACAGATACAGCATTTCAGAGCTAACATTTAAACATAGACACGAAGACGTTTTGTTATACAACAAATCGTCTTTTTGTCGCACGTTTCTATTCGTATTTCATGGTCAAACAAAATGAAATATGCTAATCTATTACGGGATATGAACCTATGAATCTTTTTTGATTTTTGATAGGTTCAGCAAAAAATAATTAATATTTAAAAAGGAGTTTTATTATGGCAAAAGTTATAGGTATTGACCTTGGCACTACTAACTCTTGTGTTGCGATTATGGATGGTGCTACAGGTAAGGTTATTGAAAATTTAGAAGGAACAAGAACAACCCCTTCAATGGTTGCTTTTCTAGAAAACGGCGAAAGGTTAGTTGGACAACCGGCAAAACGTCAGGCTGTTACAAATCATGAGAACACAATCTTTGCTGTTAAGAGATTGATTGGTCGCAAATTTGACGATCAAACAACTCAAAAAGACAAAGACCTTGTTCCATATAACATAGTCAGATCATCGTCTGGAGATGCGTGGATTAACGCACGTGGAACTGATTACAGTCCAAGCCAAGTTAGCGCTTTTATCCTAATGAAGATGAAAGAAATAGCAGAGGCCCATCTTGGTGAAAAGGTAACACAAGCAGTGATTACAGTTCCTGCATATTTCAACGATTCACAACGCCAGGCGACAAAAGATGCAGGAAGAATCGCTGGTCTTGAGGTTTTGAGAATAATCAACGAGCCAACGGCAGCAGCACTCGCTTATGGTATGGACAAAAAAACAAGCGGTGCAATCGCTGTATACGACCTTGGAGGAGGAACATTTGACGTTTCGATCCTTGAAATAGGAGATGGCGTCTTTGAAGTCAAGGCAACTAATGGAGATACGTTCCTTGGAGGAGAAGACTTTGACGCAAGAATCATAGAATACGTTGCAACTGAGTTCCAAAGAGAAAACGGTATTGATTTGCGCAAAGATAATATGGCTTTACAAAGGTTAAAAGAGGCCGCAGAAAAAGCAAAGATCGAACTCTCATCATCAATGCAAACAGATATTAATCTTCCATTTATAACCGCAGATGCAACAGGGCCAAAACACCTAAATGTTAAGCTAACTCGCGCAAAGTTTGAATCACTAGTTGACGATCTTATCGAAAGAACAATCGCTCCATGCCGCACAGCTTTAAAGGACGCAGGTCTTTCTGCATCTGAAATCAAAGATGTCATTTTGGTTGGCGGTATGAGCCGTATGCCAAAGGTTATCGAAAAGGTAAAAGAATTCTTTGGAAAAGAACCTAACAGAGGAGTAAACCCTGATGAAGTCGTTGCATTGGGTGCAGCTATTCAAGGAGGTGTTCTTCAAGGAGATGTTAAAGATGTCTTGTTGCTAGATGTTACTCCTTTGTCACTTGGTATAGAAACTCTTGGAGGCATTTTCACACGCCTTATCGAAAAGAATACAACGATCCCAACAAAGAAAAGCCAAGTTTTCTCAACCGCAGAGGACAATCAAACAGCTGTTACTATAAGAGTATTTCAGGGAGAACGAGAAATTGCCGCACAAAATAAACTTCTTGGCCAATTCGATCTAGTAGGTCTTCCTCCAGCGAGAAGAGGCGTTCCTCAAATCGAAGTTACATTCGATATTGATGCAAACGGCATAGTCAATGTTTCCGCTAAGGACAAAGCGACAGGCAAGGAACAGCAAATCAGAATACAGGCATCAGGAGGTCTTTCAGAGGAAGAAATACAACAAATGCTAAAAGACGCTGAAGCTAATGCAGCAGAAGATACAAAACGCAAAGAATTGATCGAAGCAAAGAATCAAGGAGAATCTTTGGTTAACACAACAGAAAAAGGCTTGGCTGATTATGGAGACAAAGTAACTCCTGAAGAAAAGTCAAAAATCGAGTCTGATCTAAATGCGTTAAAGGAAGCACTGAAAGGTGATGACAAAGACGACATCCAGTCAAAGTCACAGGCACTTATTCAGTCTTCAATGAAAATCGGAGAAATGATGTATAAGGATATGCAGAATAACCAAGCTGCAGGAGAAAATACATCAAATCAAAGCAACGATGACGGTGTCGTCGACGGAGACTACAAGGATCTAAACAAATAACTTAAAGCCAGCATATAATTGCTGGCTTATACAAGCATACAATAGAAAAAGTCACAGTATCGTAAATAACAAAAACTATAAGAAAATCGTTATATTAATTGTAACAAATTGTCGCCAGTATTGCGCATAAGCTGACGACTGGAAGATTGCGGAGTGTTGTTGGCTATCTCTATTGCGATTGTATACGTTGCCTTGTGGCGTGCTTAATATTGCTAGGCTATATTGTTTGCCTTGAGTAAGTCTGCGTTGCTAATGTGTGCGGCGCTTTGTGTTTAATGATAATATAATGTTATAGGATGTTTTTTTATAAGCTGGCCGCGGAAAATAGCGCTGGGTGCTGCTTGCTATTAATACATGAAGGTTATATATTGCGTTGGGATGTGCGGCAAATTTTATGCTTATTTTATGCGTGTTTGTTATAAGTTTGACATATCAATAAGCATGATGCTATTAGCGCCATTCTGCGCGTTGTGTTTAATGATGATAAAATGTTATGGGATGCTTCTTCTTTCGTAAACCGGCTACGAGAAATACGCTGAGAGCTGCTGACTTAAAAGAGAAGATCAGAAAGTAAGTAGCACTGCCACCCAGCCACTGGTTCGCTTCTTACGAAGTGAAAGTGGCTTAGGCTATATACTATGATAGCTATTGCATTGTGCATAAGCTAACGACGAAAATGGCGTGCTGTATTTATACTAATACCTATAAAATATGATGACTTATATTGTTTCTGTATAGTTACGGCAGAGAATCTCGTATAGTATAGCAACTGGTTTCCTCATTACTAATGACTTATTAGTTGTTGGAATGCTTGTCAATGCAAAACATTTATTACTGACTCAAGCAAATAATTGTAATTTTAACTAATTTTTAATCTTATATCGTTAAAATATAAATACGATTCTATTATCATTTTATTTTTTATGAAATACACTAAGTTAGTTATGTTAGGAGTTCTAACATCAAGTTTATATGCCTCTGGATTCTATGGTGGTGTTGATATAGGCGGAACATTTATAAATACAAAAACAGATGCAATATGTAAATTGATGGATATAGAAGGAGATGGAGCACTTTCCAAAAAATTTACAAGAATTAAGTTTAACCCTGGAGCTTTTATTGGATACAAAATCAACTCAGAGGCGAATGGTGGGGTAGAACTATCTTTTAATGCGATGTTCAATCATGCAACATGCATGATAAAAGATATTAAAAATTCTGAAGAAAACGAAGGTGTATCAAGCAATACTATTTACGATAAGTTATACCTAAAGGTAAAAGAAAAGATATAAACAACCATAAAAGGTTTCATCTCTCATAAATTTAAAAACGTAGAAGTTTATATAGCGGCAGGATTAAAGGTTAAAAATATGAAATATATATGTAGCGAAGAAGCCAAAGCGAACAAATGGACTATGACCCACTCAATAAAACAAAATCCGTCAAAAACGCATTTTATCCCAGTTATATGTTGCGGAATTAATATACCCTTTAAAGACACATGGTTTGCAAGATGCGAATACACATTTGACTTTCCAAAGAAAATTTCATTAGAAGTAGAACCATATCAATTTACTGGTGCTGGCGGCAGCTCTAATGGATGCAAAACTATAAAACACCATACACATACAGTCCGTTTTGGCGTTGGCAAAATGTTTTAAAAAGTTGTGAAAGTTCAAGTTATACACAGAACCTGTTAATAACTCTGTGGATAACTTGTGCGAAAGATGTTAGTAGGCTTATTTTTCAAAGGCTCTAACATGGTTGCTCAAAAAGTTAACACTTGAAGAAACGTTGGTTTTCCAATGAGTCAATATTTTTTTTTATATATTGAAAAGTTTTTTTTAATATAATTATCAAAAAATCCAGACCAAACATACTTGTTAACAAAATTTTAAGAAATATGTATTTTTGATCGATAAATTACTGCTATTTTTGTTATTACAAACACAACTTACCGATAGATATATTTATTGAAAAACATTCTAACAATCAATAAGTTTTAGTAAGAAGTAAATCAGCCGTAGTACGGCAACCTAATCATTTTTGAAAATATATATAGTAATCATATTGATAGTCCGCAATTGATATTATCAATTGCGTCCAAGCAACAATGCTAACATTGAAAGGTATCATGATAACAATATATTAAAGCAGGCGGCGGGAATGGCGCGGGGCGCCGCCTGCTTATGAACAATACAATAGCTAGCATTATATATATAACTTCATTGATATAATTGCTATACTGCACCATGAAACTATAGAATATTCACAAATTTGGTAGTATCTCAAACGAAACAAACAAGCCACATAAGCCTGGCAGCTCCCAACGTATTTCCCGCCGCTTGCTTATTCTGTTGGCAATGCCATATGTATATAGATCGCAACTCTACAAAAATGGCCTTGGATCTGGAACGAATCTTTGAAGTCTTATATCCGCTGCTTTTTGCAGTTTTGTTTTATTAGCTAACTTAACTTTTATTAATATCACAAGTTCGACAATTTCATCACTAAGCCCGTTGGAAGACACAAGCTCTCCTGCTATTGGAATATCCTTATACCCAGGAATTCCTGAATTGTTTTTAAGTGAACGAGCTTCCATAAAACCTCCGAGAACAGCTATCTCACCATCGTTCAGCTTTAGTATTGATGCAACCTCTCTAACTTCAGTGATCGGTACCTTTGATTGTTCGTATGTTGCAGCATTTGCTGCATTTTCATTAGTTGCAGCCCTCATGGCTATATCAACTGCCGGATCGTTAACCGTGCTTGAAAGCTTTGTTATCGTTGGCCTTAAAAATAGTGTTATCGTATTATTAGTAGTATCAATTGAAGGCTGAACAAACATAACGAGTCCGATTGGAACGGTCCTAATATCACTTGACACAGATATATTCGTCCTATCCGTTGTCGTTGAAGTATATGTCTTATCATAATTTAGCTTAAAGTATACATGATTCTGAGCAACTTTCAGAACTGCAGCTTGGTTGTTCATAGCTGTTATTCTTGGATTCGAAATTGTTCTAGTTGACCCAAACTCTTCTAAAGCATTTATAATAGTGCTCATGTTATTCTTACTATAAGAAAAGCTCATAGGCGTTCCATGAGTCCCAACATTATTTAGCCCATTGCTTGCATTATTTGCAAATGAGCTTGTTACACCAAAGCGTCCGTTTAAAAGTCCCCAATTGATTCCTCTACGATACTCATTCTTTAATGACACTTCGATAATTTTTGCCTCGATTAAAACTTGACTCATTATAGACTCTTTTATCTTTGAGATATACTCTCTAATATCTCTATGAACCTTTGAGTTTGCGAGTGCCATAACAACACCAGATTGACGGTTAATAGAATATTTCGCTGTTTCGTTTTTCTTGGAAGCAAGTATGATTTTCAGGCTTTCATCGAGTTCTCCCCAAAAATCACTCTTTGCGGTTACGACGACATTGCTATCAGGAGATATGCTGTTTTTCCCATCTTGAAGATCTGCGTTAACTGATGTTACTTCTGTTGCTATTGAAATTTTGTTTTCACTATCACGCGCCATGTTTAAGAATTGAATATCATATGAGACTGAATACGGTGTATCTTCAGTTACATTTACCAGTCCATTCGATATAGTGTATCTCAAATTTGCCATATCGCACACTGCGTCAAGTATCTCAATAAATGGTTTTTTGTTTGCTCGAAAAATCACCTTAGCATTTACAGACGGATCAATTTGAAAATTGATGCCCAAAGTTTTTGCCGCTTCGCATAATACAGATTTTACAGAGAGATTTTCATTTAGCGTTAGAGAGACTTTTTGCTTAAGTTCATCTGGGATAACTATAGAGCTTCCATGGCTAATTGTTTCGGATTTTGCATCTTCCTCATCCTCTACAGGCTCTGCAAGCTTTTGCAAAGAGTCTTGTTTCATAGTTCCAGACAAATATTTTTGTTCAACAAATTTATCGCACGAAGACAAGAATATAGCTAAAAAAGAAAACAAAATGAACTTCATTTTAGGCAAATAAAATGTATGTTACAATTTTAAGTGTAAGGCAACTTCCAGCAAAAATAAAAGAGATAATTTTATATGAGCTTCGAAAAAAAGTTAAATTGGTTGTTCAGTCCGAAATGCATAGTATGCGGAAAAAACTCTGAAGAAAACTCTGTATTTTGCAATTCATGCTTCTCAAAGATAACTTTCATAGATTATCCAATATGCAATATATGCGGCAAAATGCTTGAAAATGATTTTTCTAATGATCCGATCTGCAAAATATGTTCAGAACATAAAAGATATTTTGATATTAGTAGAAGTTTTCTTTTATATGATGATGCCTCAAAAAATATAGTTATGAAGATTAAGACTCAATCAGATAGCCATGTTGCCAACAGTTGTGTAAATTTATTCCTAAACAAAAATAAATTTTTTCTTCAAGATATTGATTGCATTACTCCTGTGCCTTCCCATTGGACAAGAATTTTTAAACGCGGATATAATCCAAGCACAATTATAGCCTCAGAAATATCTAAAAAAACAAATATACCATTAAAAAAATATCTAAAACGAATAAAAAGAACAGATTACCAGAAGAATAAAACTATAGAGGAACGAAATAGAAACGTAGATTCCGCTTTTCAGGCTCAAGATACAGTAAGAAATAAAAGCATACTTCTTGTTGACGACGTTTTTACTACTGGATCAACACTTAATGAATGCGCTAAAACACTAAAACGCAAAGGAGCCAATAAAGTAATCTGCTTTACAATTGCCTCTACTAAAGCTTTTACATAAAACTGCAAATAAAACTTGATAAACAAGTTTATAATATAGTGCAATTTGGCGGTTATATTTTTGTTTATTTTGTTATTAAAAACAAATTATTATTTTGCACAGCGTTGATAATGTTATTAGTATGCGGCAATGGCATCTTAGTTGCCGCAGATATGAGTGAGGATATATACAAAGATCCTGATTTTAAAGTATCAAAAAGTGCAGTCACGATTGGCTTAAAGACATGCGGTCAAAATATAGCTTCAGACATAAAAAACACACAACATAACAAATGGCTGAAAGCAAATGATATAACCGAAATAGATAAAAAGTTGACACGCAGAATTGCTTGTTCGCAAAGATTGAGCAAATATTTTTCTGATATAAATCACATAAAATATCTCGAACACAAACGCTTAAAAAAAACTGAAGATAACGATACTAGAAATACTACGTATAGATTTAAAACAAATTATAACATCAAAAAAGCATGGAAAATTCACAACTTAACAGTAGAAAAAGAATACAAAACTAGAAGCAAGAGGCCACTACAATGGATATAATCTAAGCTGCTATGGCAATTCTGAAATTAATGGAATACTTAGATTGACAGACGATTATAACGACCAAAAAGCTGTAATAGACTTTCACGGAAACACAACTAACAATGGAATTATTGATGTTCAAAGCGGAAGTTTATCAATTTATCATAAACTTATAAATAACAATGAAATCAGAGTTTATGAAGGTAGCATAGATTTACATTCTCAAGATACAGCTAGCACTCTTGAATTAATCAATCAAAAACTCATCAACATGCAGGGAAATCTGCGCATGTTTATTCCTAATGAAGCGACTTTTATAAATGAACCAGGTAGCACGATAGATATATCTGGATGCAAAAACCTTTACATATTAGCTACTGGAAATTTTATCATGAATCAAAACTCTACTTTAGTACTGCCAAAACAAGTCAAACATAAAGCTGAAGAAGAATACTTGAAACCAATTATACTAAATGGAAACGAAGACTGTCCCGTTTATATTCAAATTTCGGCTAATGCTGCTTATGCAAAAGATCTTAATCAAACAAATGAAAAATTATTTGAAGAAATTAAGGAAGCAACAAGCTTTGAATTTAGCGGAAACACAAACGATGTAAAGTTTTCAACAATTGATTATAAGGATGGTTCTATGAATTGCTGATTGCCAGTATAACTATATATATTTCAAAAATGCTTAGGTTGCCATACTATGTCCATTATATCAATTCAGCTAAGCCTTACCTGTCAAGGCACGTTAAAGTTATATATTGGTTTAAGGAAATGGAAGTGGCACTGCCACCATTTTTTCAAAAAAATATAGTAGTAGTTTTATATGGTTGCTGTATATATGGTTGCCGTACTACGGCTGGTTCACCTAACGGTGAAGGTGGCTTATGTTTATAATCGATACTATTGCTGTTGCATATGTTGCGTTGTGATGTGCGGCAAACTTTATGTTTATTTTATACGTGTTTATTATAAGTTTGACATATAAATAAGTAATCAGCGCTTGTGGCGTGGTCCGCAGCGTGCTTAATGTTGCTATACTATACGGTTTGCCTTGATCAAGCCTGCGTTGCTAATGTGCGCAGAACAGAGCGCTTAATGATAATAAAAATAGGCCGCTGGAAATAGCGCTGGGAGCTGACGGCTTAAATATTACATTGTATTAACAATTAGTGTATTAAACATTATATTTACATAATTATATACACTTATACACTTGTAAAAAAAGACAAACGTACATCTCAACGCAACTAAAACCTATATTAGCACAAAAATACAACTTATAAACACAATAACAAGTTGCCTAGCAATAAACATATATTGTTGCTTTGTTTTTGCGTTTTTAATGTATCTATTGTGTTGTTATTCAAAAACTATTGTATCATGACGTCCACCATCAATTCTTTCTTGCGTTTTTATTTTGTAATTTAAATTGTGGTTTTTTGGCAAATATTTGTTGATAATGTCCTTTTGACCTTTTGTTAGTGTGTTATATTCAATTTCTTTTTTAAGTCGTAATTCAAATTCAGCGTTGTTTTCTAAAAATATATTCGAGTACATAAGCCATGCTTTACTCAGATCAGAGCTAATACCTTCCGTAATAGTTACAGCGTTATTGTACTCTTCATTTAAATTTACTTTTAAAACACTTATTTGCTCGGAAAATTTTGAATCTTTACTTGAAATAAAGTAGTTCAGTATTTTAAATGTTGTAGATATTTGAAAAATATTATTTAATCTTTCTTGCAATTCTACTTTGTTACCTTTGTAGTCATTTAAAATGGTTAAATAACCATTATATATTCCATTAAACTCTCTTGCTAAATCATTAAGTTCTTGCAAAAAATTCTTGTTTTTTACTTCGGCCAACATATCATCAACCGCTTGCGGATTTATAAAGATACCCATTAAAGAGGCATCTATTACTTTTTTGCATTCTGGTTTGTTTGAAAGATCAATATCTTGAGAAAAAACCACGCAAGAACAAGCAATAAATGCTGAGAAAAAGTATAAATGTTTCATATATACACAAAAACAAACTAAGTCCTGATTATTTGTAAGGATAATCTCTTTACTTTACAAAGTCAATTCTTTTATTTCGGAAAACGTTTTTATTCTTTGCTTTACAGCTAATTTAACAGCTTCTTTTGCTAATCCTAAATACGCTCTCATATCTATATTTTCTGGCTTCTCTGTTAGTGATTTCCTGAGATTTCCGAGGAATGCAATTCGAAGATCGGTATCTACGTTTACCTTTGCAATTCCGTACTTTATAGCCTCTTCAATATCCTGATCTAAAATGCCATATGCGTTTTTAATATTTGCTCCGTATTTATTACACAGCGCTACGGCGTCTGAATAGACTGCTGAAGCTCCATGAAGTACCAACGGAAATTCTCCAACTTTATCCTTTATTTTCTGCAACGTACTTATAGATAACTTTGGATTTCCTTTTAATCCTTTATTAGGACCGTGGCTTGTTCCTATAGCTATTGCCAAACTATCTATACTTGTTCTTTCTATGAATTCAGCTGCTTCATCTGGATCAGTATAGACTGCACTATTACTATCTACAATAACTTCATCTTCAACCCCAGCAAGCGTACCAAGTTCGGCCTCTACAGATACTCCGTATTGTCTTGCATATTCAACTACTTTTTTTGTTTCTTTTATATTGTCTTCAAACGACAAAGAGCTAGCATCGATCATAACTGAAGTAAATCCCTCATCAATACATCGCTTACATACTTCAAAATCCTTTCCATGATCTAGGTGTAATGATATTGGCTCCTCACTTACCTCTGCGGCTGCAGATACTATTGCTCTTATGTAAGGAAACCCCATATATTTTATCGCTGAAGAAGAAGCTTGTAGTATAACTGGTTGCTTTTCTTCGTTAGCAGCTTCTACTATCGCTTGTACCATTTCCATATTAGAAAAATTAAACGCACCAACAGCTACATTATTAGATAAAGCATTTATTAACAGCTCTTTGGCTGGCCTAAGTCTCTTATTTGCAAACATTTGTATCTAGGTTTTAATATACTTACCTAACGGATTATACTTCTTTTTAGAGTTTTTTTGTTTTTTATTTAATTCTTGCGAACCTTTATAGCACTGAACTTTCCCGCGTTTTATAACGTCGAAATACAGTTGAGCCCAACTTCTACCGAATGGATCTTTGCGTTTTTTGCACGCTAATGCGATATAATTTGATAGCTGAAGACTATCTGATACTAGTGTTTGAACCCTCACCTTCGTTACTCCAACCCCTATAGCTTTTGCAGCTGCATAGGATAAGTCTATAATCCTTCCGCGATATGTATATGGCCCTCTATCATCGACAACGACAATAACAGATTTACCATTTTTTAGATTTGTAACTTTGACAACGCTTGGAATTGGCAACGTTCTATGAGCTGCTGTCATTAGGTATTTGTCAAATTTTTCGCCTGTTGCTTTTGGCTTTCCGTGAAAATCTTCGCCATACCAAGAAGCCAACCCTACTTCATCGTATTCATAATATTTTTGAGGAATATAATAACTTCCTCTACAAACATAAGGTTTGCATGAAACGCAGGTTAAACCAACTGATGTTCGCTGAGAACAACCAGCCAACAATATCACAATAAGAATAAAAGTTAAAACTTTTGTCATACTGCTTCTTGTAAAATATTATTTATTTCATCTTTTGGCCCAACAATAGCTGTTGTAGTATTATTAGTCGTCAATATCTTTTCAGCTATATGTTTTATAGAGTCTTGATTTACTGCATCAATGTTTTTGGCGACTTCTGTCATATCCATAATGCGTCCGTGATAAAAATATTGAGAGGCCATCCTTTCCATTCTTGTTGAAGAGCTTTCAAGTCCCATAAGAAGTGATGCCTTTAATTGATTTTTTGCCCTTTCAAGTTCTTCTCTTGTTACTCCATTCTTTAATATGTTATCTATTTCTTCATTGCTATAAAGCATGACATCTTTAGCTTTTTCTGGAGCGCATGCAGCATAATATCCAAAAGTTCCAGTATCTCTGTAATTTGAAACAAATGAAAATATAGAATAAACTAATCCACGTTTCTCTCTGATTTGCTGAAACAATCTAGATGACATGCCGCCACCAATGATTGCTGACAAAACACACAGGTCATATTTGTTATTGTCTGTATGTGAAACGCCCTCATATCCAGCAATATAATGCACCTGCTCAAGATCCTTTGCCTTACTAACAACTCCACCACTATAGGTTTGTTTTTCTACTATGGGGACATCAAAATTACTAAAACCTGCCGTATATTTTTCTGCATATTCTACAATTTCATTATGATCAACAGCTCCGCTTGCGCATATTATCAGCCTATTCGTTGCGTATTTCGATTTTATGTAATTTTCTAGGTCACTTGTTGTATAAGATTGGATTCGTTCTTCTGATCCAAGAATTGAGGTTCCCAGCCTAGTGTTTTTAAATGCCTGCTCTTGAAAAAGATCAAATACCAAATCATCCGGAGAATCATTAACTTGCCTTATTTCTTGAATTATTACTCCTCTTTCTTTTTCAAATTCATCTTTGTCAAAAACAGAATTTAATAGTATGTCCGACAATATGTCTATTGAAAGTTTTACATCCTTCTTTAAAACTTTTGTATGGTAAGCTGTTATTTCCTTTCCTGTGTAAGCATTTATGAACCCTCCGACAGATTCTATAGCTGAAGATATTTGCAATGCTGATCTAGTTTTTGTCCCTTTGAAAGCCATATGCTCCAAGAAGTGAGAAAGACCTTCTTGCCCACTTTTTTCATCAACCGATCCGACATTGACGAAGATGCCAATAGAAGCAGATTCAAACCCTTCAATGCTATCTGTAAAAACTTTTATTCCATTAGGCAATGCCGTTAATTTTATAGTCATATAAATTCACCTCAAAAAAAATTAGTTTTACGCTGAATAGCTATCTTTAGTAGCTGTTGCTTAGATATATATATGTTACACACTTAACACATATTGTGTCAAAAAATAAAAACTTCCATAAAATTTTATGTGCCGTATTTTTTTGTGTATATGTCTATATTATATACAAAATATTAACATCTGCTTTTTTTTATTGAAACATTAATTATATATTGTGTATAATAAAACCATAAGAAATAATAATTGAGTTGTTAATATGAAAAATCTTTTAAAAAATACAGTACTAATAGGAAGCTTGCTGTCAGTAGCACAGATCGATGCAAAGATTTTGAATCTAAAAGATACATTGTCGAGTGCAGAAAAAACGAATGCAGTACCTACCAAAGATTTTGTATTTGAAGGCGGAACAAAGCTTCGTTTGCCAAAAGCTCCCGTTTGGGTTCCTTATAACAGCATGAGTTCAGCTTTGGCTGGCAAGTATTTTCAATATAATTGGAATGAAATAGGAAAAAGTCAACAGAACTTGTTAAAACAAATTCTTGGAAACGATATCAATGGCAAAAAATTATATATTTCCATTCAAGACAAGCAATTTTTAAGTTTTGATAAAAATGAAACGTTATTGCCACGTCCACAATTAACAGCCTTAGATAAAGTATATTTAAATAAAAAAGTTAATAACATAGCTGGCAGTGCCGCAGTTTCATACAAAACATTTGATGCGAAAAATAAAGTATTTTCAAAACTTATAACGTTACCAAACACAAATTACAGCATACATGATGGAAAATTTTCTCCACACGCCCCTAAAACTGTTTTCAATCAAAACAATATTCCAAATTTCTTAATATCAAAAACGATTTTCCATAACGACTGGAAGACAACAAAACCCGGAACACAAAAAATACAAAAACCAGATGATTACATATCGCTCAATATTTTTACTTCATATTCAGAAACAAATAAATTAATGAACGCTAACCAAAAAGTAACATTAGAACACGCCCTATCACAATTGTCATGCGGTGATACAATAACAAAAATTCTAAAAGGCATTAATCCAGAAGCACAAAAGAAAGCAGTAGCACAAAAACGTGGACAAGCAGGAAAAAGCAACCAGGCAAAGCATGTTCAAACAGTAAAAAAGAAAGCAGAGGCTACACGCAAAGCAAAACTAGAACAACAACGCAAAGCAGAGGCTGCACGCAAGGCAAAGCTAGAACAACAACGTAAAGCAGAGGCTGCACGCAAAGCGAAGCTAGAACAACAACGTAAAGCAGAGGCTGCACGCAAGGCAAAGCTAGAACAACAACGTAAAGCAGAGGCTGCACGCAAAGCGAAGCTAGAACAACAACGTAAAGCAGAGGCTGCACGCAAGGCAAAGCTAGAACAACAACGTAAAGCAGAGG
>JAFUQI010000036.1 GCA_017481035.1 Alphaproteobacteria bacterium
ATTAATAATGGATGGTTAGAATTATCTGAAGATGCTAAATTAAATAATACAGGAACTATAACATTTAAAGGTAGTAGTTTTATATATATCTATTGTAGTACTCTAACTAATACAGATACTATAGATATATCTAATATAACAGATCTATCTTATTGGGGTAATTATGGTACATTTACTCTAGAAGGAGGATCTACCTTTATACTACCTAAGAGTATTACTAATAAGATTAAAACATATTGGTGGATTAATCATATAACACTAAATGGCACTAAAGAGAAACCTGTTAATATAGTTATACCTAAAGGTTGTAAATATATAAACGATATAGACAACAACAATAAAAAAGCACTATTTGATACAATACAAGATAAGACAGGATTTACATTTGATGGAGAAAGGGATAATGTTAATTTTAGTTGGCAAACAGAAGATCATATAAATCAACCAATAGAAGCACGTCAAGATAATGAATATGAATCTGTAGATGAGTGTTAGTAATATGTATTACTTTACATAAGGTGTATATTAATTTAAAGAGTGGAGCTGCCACCCAGCCACTGGTTTATTTCTTACGAAGTGAAGGTGGCTTATATTTGTTGTTAGTATATTTATTAGTACAATTTTGTTATCCTGCCTTCAGAGCTGGCATTTCATCTAAATTTTCATTTAAGTCTTGGTCAGTCTGATCAGTCCTTATAATATATCCTCTTCCCCATACTGTTTCTATTAACGAAAAACCACCAGTAGCTGCTGTTATTTTTTTGCGTAATTTGCAAACAATAACATCAATTATTTTGCTATCTGGTTCGTTTATTCCCCCATAAATATGGCTTAAGAAAACTTCTTTTGGTAATATTGAGCCTTTTCTTAAAACGAGTAACTCAAGAATACCATATTCTTTTGCTGTTAATTTTATTTCTTTGTCTTTTGTAATTATTAATTGTTTATCAAGGCGTACCTCTACTGGTCCAAGCGTTACACTTGACGAAGAATATCCATGCAATCTTCTGGTAACTGCCTTAATCCTTGCAAATAACTCTTGTTTGCTAAATGGTTTTGTAATATAGTCATCTGCTCCAGCTGTAAAGCAATCTATCTTTTGTTCTATTGACGACAAACCTGACAAAACTATTATAGGCGTTTCTTTTTTGAGTGATCGTACCCTACACATTATTTCAAATCCAGAAATATCTGGTAACATTAAATCCAATATTATAAGCGTATAATCTTCAATTGATAGCAAATCAATAGCGTCCACTCCTGTATTAGCGATGTGGCAGACATAACGATATTTTTCACACTCAGTAGCGATTCTTTTTGCTATCGCGACTTCATCATCTATAATTAATATTTTCATTTTATATATCCTTCCCTATCCATACTTTTAGATTAACATAAAATTTTTGGTATTTTAACTATCAATGATTACTTAAATTTGCAAAGAAACAAAAAAAGAATATTTTTTTATTCTTCAAAAAAAAATGTTTGAAAAGCAATCCTTTTTGAGGTAGATGGTTTAATTTTGTGTTATTCTATATATAATATAGACTGGTAGTTTGTTCATGAAACCCAAGTGATACAACTTTTTTTCCCGATAACTGGCATATTTTTAGATCCATTATTAATATTATTTACAGGTTTATGTGGTGGATTTGTGTCTGGTTTTCTTGGAATTGGTTGTGGTGTTATTATTACACCAATGCTAATGGAATTTGGAATTCCCCCACTTGCAGCAGTTGCAACTCAGTTATGCCACGCAGTCGGAACGAATTTTACTGGATTTATAACTTACAAAAGAAAAATGGATGTGGATTTCCATTTAGCCGCATATATGCTGTTAGGTGGAGTATTCGGAACTGCACTTGAGCTTGTTATTTTAAGCCAAACATCTAATGCAAAGGCGATCTTCCATAAGTTTTTATATATTTACATTTCCGTGCTTATTGTTTTTGGTTTTATTATGTTAATGCAAAGCTTTAATGAATGGAAAAAAAAAGGATCGCAAAAATATACAAAGACAGTGTCTATGAGAAGGTGGATGCTGTATCTTCCATTGCACAAAATTTTTATAAGATCTCGGGCTGAAATGAGCGTTATTATTCCAATCTTTGTTGGCTTTCTTGCTGGTCTTTTAGTAGCATCTCTTGGTGGAGGAAACAACCTTTTTATGGCTCCAATTATAACTTATTTAATTGGAAGAATAAGCCCTGTTGTATATGGCACAACGGCTTTAGTCGGATGCGTTTTAACTGCTTTTATTGCCATAATATATTCAACTGGAGGATATTGTTGCGATATGTTTTTCGTGTTAATTCTCTTCGCTGGAGCCGCTCTTGGATCATGGATAGGTGTTAGACTTACATACAAGATTCCAAGATATTATATTTATGCATTGGCTGCTGTGATTGTTTTTTTGATGGCAGCACGGCAGATATTTAAAATAATAAATAATTCTTTTGGAAAGCAATTAGTGGCACAAATAAATTACCATGAATCAATGATTTTTAATTTAGTTGGGCGCAACCCGATTTATTATACATGCTTATGCATAATAATAATTATAATCGTTGCAATTTGCTATGAAAGATTCCTTCATAAGTTATATGAAAAACGCAAAAGACGCCTATTAATGGAGAAACGAAGATGAAAAAAATAGCGACAATTTTGTCTTTGTTGATATTGTTTGTAAGTTTTACATGTTTGATAAAGGAGGTACCAACAGAAAATAGTGTTAATGTTTATGGATGGTATGGGATTATAAGCAAATCTGTCCTAGAAGAATTCGAAAAGGAAACAGGCATCAAAGTTGTTTACGATGTGTATGATAACAACGATACGCTAGAAGCAAAACTGTTAGCAACAAATAGTGGATATGATATTGTTTTCCCATCGTTTATTCCATATGCTGCAAGACAATCAAGCATGGGAGCTTATATGAAACTAGATAAGACATTAATCCCAAATTTAAAAAATATTGGCGGAATAGTTACAGATAAGTTTTATGCGTCTGGAGCTGATTATGATAGACTTATCCCAATATTTTGGGGCACAACAGGAATTGCATATAATGATGTGTTAATTTCAAGTGCATTGCCAAATGAAGTCGTGTCAATAGATACAATATTTAATCCATCAAAAGTAAAAAAAATTAAGAAACTTGGAATAAGTTTCCCTGAAGAAAGTGTCGATATATTTCCACAATTAAAAAAATATTTGCATCTACAAACACCACACAAATCACAAGAAGATATAAAAAGCTATTTAGAGCACTTTCAAAAGATAAGGCAATGTATCAAAAAGTTTTCAACATCAACAATTATAAATGACTTAATCTCAGGAGAAATAGCAATTGCTATAGGATCATCAGATAACGCATGGAGAGCAATAAGAACGGCAAAACGCATAGGCAAAAGATTAAAATATATAATACCACAAGGAGCTGGAACCTTATGGGTAGATTGTATATGTATCCCTGAAAAAGCACCACACAAAGAAAATGCCCATAAATTTATCAATTTTTTGCTTAGACCTGAAATAGCTGCAAAAATCACAAACGAATCGGGTATATTAGTTAATATTCCAGAAGCAACAAAATTTTTTAGAAAGAGTATAATAACTGATGAACAAATATGCCCAACAGATCCAAATATATTAAACTCACTCATGATTGGTTCTCCAAGTAAATCTATCGAAGAACTTGATTATGATAGGTCGGCTACTAGGGCTTGGGCTCAAATCAAAGTTAATGAAATTTCTTTAAGGTAAACACCATGAAAAAAATGTCTAAAACAATACTAACACTTCTCTTATTTGGTTATGCGTTTCTATATGTGCCTATTTTTTTTCTAATAATAGGATCTTTTAGCTCTTCTGAAATACCAGGTGTTTGGACACATTTTTCAACAAAGTGGTTCTATGCCGTACTTGAAGATTCTGATTTAATATACGCAATTTTGACAAGTCTCAAAATAGCTTTTTTATCCGCAACAGGCTCTGTCATTTTAGGAATTCTTGCTGCTATAGCGACCACAACACCTAGCGAACACAAGGCAAATAAATTTTTAAACAAAACAATAGTAATGCCAATAGTTGTCCCTGAAATTATAGTTGGGTTTTCTCTGTTAATGTTTTTTATGTTCGTAGAAAATATATTTGGTTTTCCAAAAGAAAGAGGCGTGTTAACAGTGACGATTGGACACATAATTGCAACAATGGCTTATGTCCATATGACCGTTAGGTCTCGGTTACTATCACTTGACCCCAGTTTAGAAGAAGCTGCTTTAAATCTTGGAGCTAGACCATTTGTAGTTTTCTTTAAAATTAAGCTTCCCTTGTTATCAACAGCAATCTTGTCAGGGTGGCTTCTTGCGTTTACGCTTTCTCTTGATGATCTTGTAATTGCAAGCTTTCTGTCTGGCCCTGGAGCTACAACTTTACCTGTACTTATATTTTCTAGCGTTAGGATAGGTATCACGCCAACGATTAATGCGTTTGCGACTATGTTTATAGCTGTAGTAGCAACATGCATAACAACTGGTTATTTTATTACAAATCGAAAGAATAAACCCCAACAAAGATAACAAGCATATATTATATAAATTTACATAAGAGTAATGTTTAATATGACGCGACTGTATCAAGTATTTTTTTTGCTTTAATAAGGTCTTTAAACACTAAGCTTTTTTGAGTTGGTGATCTGAGCAAATATGCTGGATGAAACGTTGGTATAACTGGAATTCCATAAAACTCTAATGTTCTTCCTCTTAATTTAGAAATCGATTCTTTTGTCTGAAGAACTGACTGTACAGCAACGCTTCCAAGAAGAATTAATACCTTTGGATTTATTAACATTATATGGTCAATAACATATGGCATACACAAAGAAGTTTCCTCCAATGATGGAGTTCGATTTCCAGGTGGTCTCCAAAAAACTATATTTGTTATATATACATCTGATCTTTTTAATCCAACTGATTTTAGAGCGTTATTCAATAGCTGGCCACTTTGACCCACGAACGGCTTTCCTTGTTCGTCCTCTTCTTGTCCAGGGGCTTCTCCTATAATCATAACGTTTGAAGACGGATCTCCATCAGATATAACCGTATTTCTAGCTGTGTTTTTTAGATTGCAATCTATTTTGTGAATTTTATCTATTAGCTCGTCAAGTGTTTTGCGTTTTAATATATGTTGAGTTTTTGGCACTGGTGTTTCTGCTTTTGTTGGTATAGAATTTAAATCATTAAAAATATGATCTATGCCAAAGGTTTTATACCATGTGCATATTTCAGTTATAAGTTGTTTGTTTCTTGCTGTCATGTCTTTTATTATATTACATTCTGTTGCAAAAGTAAATTTAATGCTCAACATTATCGGAAAACGCGAAAATGGTTACCACATTCTTGAAAGCGTTTTTCAATTTTTGCCACAATATTTTGATGTTTTAAAAATCGATACCT
The DNA here is from genome assembly GCA_017481035.1 of Alphaproteobacteria bacterium. Lineage (GTDB taxonomy): Bacteria > Pseudomonadota > Alphaproteobacteria > RUG11792 > RUG11792 > RGIG4729. Next base: position 5,457 of record JAFUQI010000036.1, read on the forward strand.
CAGATACATTTAATAAAAATTCAGCACAAATATGCGGTGTTTCTGAAGATCAAAATTCCATAATAAAAGCAGCACATATTCTAAAAGAAAAACTTATGTTAAAAGTTCCGCACGTTACTCTTGAGAAACACATGCCAATTTGTGGAGGAGTTGGTGGAGGATCAAGTAATTCTGCATGTTTTATAAATGCCGTTTTAGACATAAATGGCTTTTCTACAGATGCAAAATTGAAACTTATTGATATGTTTTATGAGCTTGGCGCTGACAACAAAGTATTCTTATATAAATATATAACAAACGAAGATACACTATATTTAAATGGTTCCGGATTGGATGGTCTAATACAACCAATAAATATCGATCTATCAAAGCACAAAACAACACTTGTATTTTCTAATGAGAAACTTTCAACAAAAGCTGTATACGCACATTTTAATGAGTCATATAAAAATGAAATTGGCATCAGCAATATAACTATTGATACACTAAAAGATTTCAGCAACTCATTACAGAAATCTGCAATAGAACTTTGTCCATCTATACAAGAAACTTTAAATAAACTTAAGAATCAAGATCCTTTATTTTGCGGGGTATCTGGCTCTGGTCCAACTTGTTTTGCTGTGATCTAACTTTACGTTTCGACAAATTCGAACTTCCAGAATTGCTTTCCTTCGGATTCTGCTTTGCATACAAAGTTTGTTAATATCATATCCAATCTTGGTCTAAAGGCAAAGCCATCTTCTAAATTCACGATAGAATCTCGTATACAATCATATACGTTGTCTTGATTATTTTTGCATAATAAATAAGCGACAGAAAAAATAGAGTATACTTCGTTTATTTTTAAAAGATCTATGTTGGGGATAGAGCATGTCGATATAACAGTTTTTAATTTTTGCCTAGTATTATAAAATATTGGACTGTAATCTAAGGTTCTATGTATACACAAGTCTTCTGTTGGTGATATTTCTTGTTTCGCATCATTTGCTACTAAGACATCTTTGCCATTTGTCTGAATCTTTAATACAGATATATTGTTGTTCATAAATTTTTCTCCTATATAAAAATGAAAACTTGAAGCTGAGATGCTTCATATATATGATATTGGTATCTATAGCAATAAGTCAAAATCTAAAAACTCCCATAAAGGTTTATGTATCTCCAACCCCACACAAAAAAAGAAAGCCTATAGATAGGCTTTCTCTTACTTAAACACTATCTTACCTCCTTTATTAATAACCTTAATACCTATAGGTTTAGAAGATCTATAAGATCCTCCTGGATGTATAGTAATACTACCATTACCTTTAACAGGAGTATTAAATATAACTCTACCACATACTTTTATATTACTATTTATATATAAAGGTTTAGATCCTGTTATAGTAACATTCTTACCACTATCTATATTTATATTAAACTTAATAGTAGTATCTGTATTAATAATATTATCTATACCTTCTTGAGGTAATGATAGTGTATATG
>JAFUQI010000037.1 GCA_017481035.1 Alphaproteobacteria bacterium
ACTCTAACTAATAAAGGAACTATAGATATATCTAATATAACAGATCTATCTTATTGGTATAATGATGGTACATTTAAACTAGAAGGAGGATCTACCTTTATACTACCTAAGAGTATTAGTAGTAAGGTTAGTACATCTTATTGGAGTAAACCTATAACTCTAAATGGTACTACTAGTAATAAGGTTAATATAGTTATACCTAAAGATTGTAAATATATAAAATATATAGACAACGATAATAAAGGAGTATTATTTTGTACAATACAAGAAGCAACAGGACTTACATTTAATGGACTTACATTTGATGGAAATAAGGATAATGTTAACTTTAGCTGGCAAACATCTCTAGATAATGAATGTGAATATGTAGATGAGTGTTAGTAATATGTATTACTTTTACATAAAGTTATATGATTGATTTAAAGAGATGCACTGCTACCCAGCCACTGGTTCACCTAACGGTGAAGGTGGCTTAGGTTTGTTGTTAATGTATTGGTTTTTAATCTCTTGAAAATTTAGGACATAAAGGTACAATAAAATTAGACTCATATGTTCAGAAATTTTTAAGCGAATAAAAAATGGAGTTATTATAAAAAAATGAAACAAAATTTAACTATATCAGAAGTTAGAAAGGATTTAAGGAATAAAGAGTATACATCCTATGAGCTAACGCAATATTATTTGGATCAAATTAAAAAGTCAGATTTAAATGCATATATAACAGTGTGTGAAGATAAGGCTTTAGAGGCGGCAAAGATAGCTGATGAAAAGATAGCTAATGGTGAAGATAGACCTTTGCTCGGTGTTCCGCTAGCTATAAAAGATCTTTATTGTACGAAAGGCATTAAAACAACTGCGGCATCAAAAATGCTCGAAAACTTTGTGCCTGAATATGAGTCAACCGTTACGCAAAATTTATTAGATGATGGTGCTGTTTTCCTAGGCAAAACAAATATGGATGAATTTGCAATGGGATCTGCAAATGTTACGAGTTATTTTGGAGAGTGTTATCTTCCATACAGAAAGAAAAGCGCACCTGATCAAAAACTGGTTCCTGGAGGCTCTTCTGGAGGGTCTGCAGCTGCAGTCGCAGCGGATCTATGCGTTTCATCTACTGGTTCTGATACTGGAGGATCGATAAGACAACCAGCAGCTTTTGCTGGACTTGTGGGAATCAAGCCAACATATGGATTGTGTTCAAGGTGGGGTATGGTTGCTTTTGCTTCGTCCCTTGATCAGGCAGGCCCTATAGCAAAGAACGTTGAAGATGCTGCGATTATGTTAAAATCAATGGCAAGCTATGACGAAAAAGATTCAACATCAGAGAAAGTTGATATTCCTGATTATACAAGCTTTTTAGGACAATCTATTAAAGGTTTAAGAATTGGCATTGCCAAAGAGTATATACAAGACCTTTCGGAAGAGCAGCTTAAGATTCTTGAACAAACAAAAAATTGGTTGAAAGATGCTGGATGTGAAATGGTTGATATATCCCTTAAAACAACTCCATATGCTCTTCCTGCGTACTATATAATAGCTCCTGCAGAGGCTTCGTCAAATCTTGCAAGATATGATGGTGTTAGGTATACACATCGAGCTGAGCACTATAACAATATCGAAGAACTGTATATAAATTCAAGATCAGAAGGATTTGGAGAAGAGGTTAAACGTAGGATTTTAACTGGAACATACGTTCTTTCTGCTGGATATTATGATGCTTATTATAACAAGGCCCTAAAGATCCAAAAGATGATTAAAGACGATTTTAAAAACAACGCGTTTAGCAAAGTTGACTTGGTATTAACGTTAACAACGCCAAGCACAGCTTTTGCAGTTGAAGAGATTGAACATATGTCTCCAGTTGAGATTTATCTTAACGATATATTCACCGTTAATGCAAACATAGCAGGATTACCGGCAATGTCTGTTCCAGCTGCTTTATCAAAAGATGGATTGCCAATGGGTGTGCAACTTATAGGCAATAGGTTCCGTGAGGGCGATATATTCAAGGCAGCGCATGTAATTGAACAATCTGCTAATTTCGGTGAATTAAGAAGACAAATTTTAAGGGGATAAGAAATGGATAACTTAATAAAAGGTTGGGAAGTTGTTATAGGCCTTGAGGTTCATGCTCAAATATCAACAGATACAAAGCTGTTTAGCCAAAGTTCAACAGCATTTGGTTCTGACCCAAATACACAGGTTAGTTTCTATGATGCAGCAATGCCAGGGATGCTTCCAGTTCTCAACGAAAAGGCAATTGATCTTGCGATTAAAACAGGACTTGGTATAAAAGGAACAGTAAATAAAATTTCACGTTTTGATCGTAAGAACTATTTCTATCCAGATCTTCCCTCAGGATATCAGATATCACAGTTGTACCATCCGATAATAACAGATGGAGTTATTACCATTGAGCAGCAAGATGGGACTTCTAAAGAAATTAGAGTGGAAAGAATACATGTCGAACAAGATGCTGGCAAGAGCGTTCATGACCTGTCTCCTGATTGCTCGTATGTTGATCTAAACAGATCTGGAACTCCTCTTATGGAAATTGTTTCAAGGCCTGATATGAGATCGTCTTATGAGGCTATGCAGTATGTGAAAAAGCTTAGGACTATTCTCAGATATATAGGTTCAAGTGATTGCAATATGGATCAGGGAAACCTAAGAGTCGATGCTAATATTTCGATACATAAACCAGGAACACCTTTTGGAAATAGGGTAGAAATAAAGAATATTAATTCTATAAAATTCTTAGGACAGGCCCTAGACTACGAAATAGAGCGTCAGATAATAGCGCAAGAAATGGGAGAAGAAATCCATCAGGAAACAAGGTTGTTCGATTCTGCTAAGTGTGAGACAAGAACAATGAGGTCTAAGGAAAACGCAGAAGATTATCGATATTTTCCAGATCCTGATTTAAAACCTGTTATTTTGACGGATGCCAGAATAGAAAAAATGAAGTCAGAGATGCCTGAGCTTCCAGATGAGAAGATGGCAAGATTTATTAACGATTATCGCTTAACGCAATCTGATGCGAAAGTCTTAACCGAAGAAATAGAAACAGCCGATTGTTTTGAGAGAGCGGTTAAAGCTTCAAAAAACAAACCAGAAGACTCTGCAAAGCTTATTGCAAACTGGATAATAGTTGAGTTATTCGCCATTCTAAATAAAGAGAACAAAACTCTTCAAGAGATAAGCTTTCCTATTGAAAATATAGCCGAACTAGTAGATCTAATCCTTGATAAGACTATTAATGGCAAAATAGCAAAAACTGTTTTTGCTGAGATGACACAAAATGGGAAAAAGCCAAAAGAAATCATAAACGAACTAGGCCTTGTTCAGATCCAAGATGATAAAACTATAAGAGATGCTATCAAAAACGTAATTGCAAATAGCCCTCAACAAGTTGAACAATACAAACAAGGAAAAGAACAACTCTTTGGGTTCTTCGTTGGTCAAACTATGAAGGCGCTTCAAGGGAAAGGAAATCCTGAATTAATTAACAAAATTTTGAAAGAAGAACTATAAAAAGCCGCGCTGTATAGCGCGGTGTTATTTTGTTGGGAACTCTTGGCTGATATGCTTCTTCCAGAAAAAATCAATATTGTGATTAATTGTGTTTTCTTCGAGGCCAATTGTTTTTAAGTATTCAGTTTCGTGTTCTTTCCAAAAATCATAGTACGTTCTTCTTGGTGCTTCTGGGTTTGATTGTTCGGTTTCGTATACTATAGGCAGAATTACAAAGCGCAACATATGGTCATAAACTCTTAGAAAATCTTCCCAAAAAGTTTGTTTAATTTGTTCTATAGTTTGGTTATTAAATACTTTGTTAAACAATATAGGCGAATTTAGTATGTCTTTTGCTTTTTTGCCTTTTACTTTTGTAAAACGATTTTGGACTAATTTTATGCTGAGTGATACATTTTCTAAGGTTGCCTCTACTTTTTTTGTGCCTTTTTGGAATTTTCTTTCTGTGAATGGCTTGCCATCAATAATATCCTGTATTGTATAGTCTTTTAAAAGATCATTGTTGCTTAAAAATTCTAAAGAAATTAACAGTTTATATGCAATATGATTTTTGTTGCTAATAAAGCATTTATTAAACATAGTTTGCGTAACTTTGCATTTTTTTGCATCGTATTCTTTAAGCTTTTTTGTTAGCGCATCATTATAATAAAGCACTAAATAATAACATTCTAGTTTGGTAAGAAAGCCTACCTTATTTGTGTTATATTCGGCATTTTTATCATATTTTGTGTGAGTGAAATCTGTTATGACTTTTATTATAGATTTGTGAGGCATATTTTCGTAATCTCGTGTAAGTTTAGATTTGTATAAAAGATAAGTAATTGGTAGTATCTCGCTACCAGGAATTGTCTTTTTACCATTAAAAGTAATGCTAAAGTCAAAAGAAGATAACTTGTTTAAGGCTAGGTCTAATTGTTTTGTAGGTATAGTATTTATTTCCCAGTATTCTGTTTTTATTTGACTAAAAGGATGTTGCATTGTCATTTTCTGTGTTTTTGCACAATTTATTTGTGCGTAATAGTAATAGGTCAATATATCCTGAAAAAGATTTATAAAATTTAGTTGAGTAAGTTTGAATTGCGGTAAAAGTTCTTTAATATGGTCGATAGTTATTGATTGACTCGAATTAGCAAACAAAAGTGGATGGCTATAAATATATGTTGGACACTTTTCGCATTCTTCTGTGCCTGTCTTGTCCAATAATGGATATACAGTAACCGGGACTAGAGTGTCGCTTTGTTTATAGATATCGAATATTAAAGAGAACTTTAGTTCGTGCCATTTTTTATCTTCTTTATAGCATGGAATTAGTGCGTTTTTAAATGTAAGTTTATGTCTTGATTTGTCTCCAAAATCAATTGGGGTATCTGGTTTGAAATCTGTTCCAAATGCTAATAAAAACACAACATCACATAAGGCCTGATTATCCGCTGGTTGTTTTTGTTTGTATTTCAGAAAGTTAAAATATGTCGTCAATACATTCCTATTTGTCTTAATATTGTCTTTTATTAACTCATAATACATTGTTGTGTTTAGAATCGTCTTGTATTCATTTTTATCAATAAATGATTCATCGGAAGCTTGTAGAGATGTATAACGTAACTCTTTTATAACTGTATCGTTGATAGGTCCTAAGACAAAATGTCTTGCTATATGGGTTAAAAATGATTCATTTGAATTACCGGCTTTAAAAATTTCAATACTTGTCACTTTAGTTGGTGCGTTCTCTACCAGAATATTTTTTGATAGTTTTATAAATTTTATTGATGGTGTTTCTTCTTTTATAGGTTTAAACTGGTCTTGTGGGATTATTCGTGCTGTAACATGTTCAGGGGTAACAATGCCCGTCAAGGCATCCTTGCTTTTTGTGGTACGTTGAGCTTCTATAGATGTATCTTGTCGAATGATAGAATTGAAATTGGCAAATGTATTTGGTTGTATTGTTGTGAAATCTATCAATTCTTGTTGAGCTGCATATGTTTGTATAAATGCTTGTGATAAATATAAAAATACTGTTAACTTCTTGGTATTGTTCATATAAAAACGTAAAGATAATTGTTTTGTTATGTGTTATTATATAATAAAAACGCTTGTAATTGCAGCTGTTTTTTTATTGTATGTTGTTTAGATACTTATTGTATTGTTTATAGAATTTGACCTTTTTGTTATGAAATGTAAATATCTATGTCAATGTTTTAACGTTTTGCATGAAATATAGTATAATAAATTTTATTACTGTCATCATTTAAAAACAGGCATGAGAGAGATTGCGCTTGATACAGAGACGACTGGGCTTTCGTATATTGAAGGTGATCGTATCGTTGAAATTGGATGTGTCGAAATAATTGATAAAAAGATTACAGGGAAGTCATATCACGTATACTTAAATCCTGGCAGAGAAATGTCAAGTAGGGCGCGAGAAATAACTGGACTTAACGATGACTTTTTAAAGAAACAAAAGCCGTTTGAAGATGAGTGTAATGGTTTTCTAGACTTTATTCAAGATTCGAGACTTGTGATACATAATGCACCTTTTGATGTTGGTTTTTTAAATTTTGAACTTTCAAGAATCGGATTGCAGACAATATCAATGTATCGCGTTTTGGATACTCTTGCAATGGCGAAAGAAAAATTTCCAGGATCTCCGTCAACATTAGATGCGTTGTGTAAGCGTTTTTCTGTCGAAGCAAGCAAGCGTACAAAGCATGGAGCATTAATAGACGCAGAACTTCTAGCTGAAGTTTATCTTCATATGTCCGTAGAGCTAAAGCAAAACAATATATTTGGATACATAAAAAATGATGACAAAATTTTGTCTGAGAGCATTAGAAAAGAGCACTACGAACCAAGACACTTTGATTTCGATCAAAATGACTATGAAGCGCACTTAAAATTTTTGGAAAAAATCAAAGATTCATTGTGGACAAAAAATGACAATGCAGATTAATAATATTTTTATATTACCATTAAAAAAAATGGCAGATTGGGCGAGTAGAAAATCGATGTGGCCACTAGCATGTGGGACCTCATGTTGCGCAATAGAAATGATGCACGCGGCCGGAAGTAGAATTGATTTAGACAGGTATGGATGTTTGTTCAGAAATAGTCCAAGACATGCTGATTTAATGATAATAGCAGGGACTGTTACAAAGAAAATGCTTCCTCAGTTGGTAACTTTATATAACCAAATGCTTGATCCAAAGTATGTTATAGCCATGGGTAGTTGCGCAATATCTGGAGGCTTGTTTTGCGAATCAGATAGCGTCGTAAACAATATCGATGACTATATACCTATAGACAAAAAAGTTCTTGGATGCCCACCAAGACCAGAAGACCTTGCAAGAGCGATAGTTGCTTTGCAAAATTCGAAATAAACGGTTTGAAATTTTCTTCAATTTCAGACAATTTAACTCTTGATAATTCAATTAGTTTTCGCCTAGATTTTAGACCTTGTTTAATTTTTATTCGCGATTTTGCAATTTTTAAAAACGACGAAAGAAACTTGACTAAGGCATCATTGGCCTGGTTGTCTGTTGGTCTTGCGTGTATTGATATTTTTATTGCTGGATCTGGATTGTAGATAATACCATTAACTGACTCCTTTGAGGCTCCTGGCGTTAAATATATGAAGAATTCAATCGAATCGTTTTTTTCTATAAATATATTTTGCATTGCGTTTATAACTAAATTTTTTTAGCATAAAATTATGTCTATAGTTTTGATTTTAGCATATGACTAAATTTTTAATCGCAATATTTTCTTTATCAGTTACAAGTTATGCAGTGTCGTGTGACGATTATATTGATAGTTATGACAGCGTTGATCAATTAAAAGTTGACGTAAGTTCGCTTATTTCTGATCACAAGAACGGAACATTGACGGATGATCAAAAAATTATTTTTAATTTAACGGCTCAACATGTGCTTACACGAAATTATCTTACGATGATCGAAAAAGATATAAAACAAGGTGAATATATGGCACAATATGCTTTTATGCCTATATTTAATCTAATGTGGGATAAATCTACAAATTATTCGTATCAATACGTTATTGCGAGGATGTTAATTCGAAATCCTGATTTTGTAAGCGAATTACAAGATGGAAGGTACGGGGCAACAGAAGATGAAGCTCGCTTGACTTTGATTGCTCTTAACGACTGGATGCAGAGCTTTAAGAAAGCTCAAATGGAAGTTATAACCAAGCATATAACAGGAAAAGATGATTGCGATAAAGAAATCGAAAATTTGTTCTTATTAGCAAAGAAAAATAGAATTATAGCACGTGAGAAAAAAAAGATAGAAGATTTTTTAAATAAATATTTAGATTATGTAGAATATATAATTATGACGGAATATCTAGGAGACAGATCTGAAAGTTTTGGATGGCCACCACTAACTGTACAACACACACCAGATGAGCCAATGGAATACAATGATATATTAGAAAAACAATTTAAAGGCAATATCCATTTTTTCTATGCGTTTATTTGTATACTTGAAGACAAATTAGATGCGTTAAAAAATAACAAAACTTAACTTTGTAAGCAGGTTGTGAAACGAGTGTTTATATTCAATGAATTTATATAGAACTTGAAACTATATACAAAAACCTAAGCCACCTTCACTTCGTAAGAAGTGAACCAGTGGCGGTCGTAGTGCGACAACCATACTACAGCAACTATTATACCTACTACTATATTTTTTTGAAAAAAGGTTCGAAGAAAGAAATATAAATGAAGCAAGCCGCTGTCAATGGCCTTTAGAGTGAAACGTGCCTTGACAGGTAAGGCTTAGCTGAATTGATATAATGCGAA
>JAFUQI010000038.1 GCA_017481035.1 Alphaproteobacteria bacterium
ACGTGGAAGGTGGCTTAGGTTTGTGATCGATATTTTAGGTTTGTGATGGCGCTTTGAGCTGCCTGCTATTTCGATTGCGGTTGTATATGTTGCATTGTAACGTTCGGTAAATTTTATTTTATGCGTGTTTGTTATAAGTTTGACATATCAATAAGCATGCAGTTCTTAGCGTACACCACAGGGTGCTTAATGTTGCTAGGCTATTTGTTTGCTTTAGGTAAGCCGGCTGCACCAAGCGTATTTTACATAGCCGTATTAAAAGAAAATATCAATCTAACTATATATTTTTAAATAAATTTATGCTACAGAAGATGTATTGTAGATAATTGCGATATATATAGACTTAGTGGCTAAAGAATTTTCTCATACACTTTGTTTTTGATTTTTACTTTCTACAGCTATAGATGCGTTACTCACTACGTTCTTCTTTCATTGTTTTTTCGATCGAGTCAACAACGCGTTCAGAAGCATGTCCGTCATCAATACAACCTTTTCCCTTTATAAACTCATCTACTTTCTGTTGATAAGGTTCGAGTTCAAAGTTTTGAATGTTATTACATAGCTCATCGTTGTTTGTAGCTACTGGAAATGGAGTTTCTGATAACGGATAATAAAAACCACGTTCTTGATCGAATGTATCTATATCAGTTGCAAATATGAATCCTGGTCGTTTCGTAAACAGGAAGTCGAATATGCAACTTGAATAATCCGTTATTGCTGCATCTGCTGAAATCAACAACTCTTGTATATCAGGGTAGAACGTCGCATCAATAACTCTTTCGCCCATTTTAAACAATAGATTAGAAAACTTCTGAATATGCGGATGCATACGAATCGCCACAATCCATTTTCCTCCAAACTTATCTTCTAGTGCATCAATCAACTTATCTGTATTTAGATTATAACAAGTTAACCGTCGATCGTCTCTAAAGGAAGGAACATACAAAACTACTTTACAATCAGAGTCTATGTTCAACGATTCAAATACCTTGTTCTTAATTTCAGCTTTTCTATCGTCGTCATAGAAAAATATATCATTACGTGGATGCCCAAGCATTGCTATTTCACCATCATACCAGAAATCGTTCTTAAAAACATTTGTCTCAAACGTTGAATTTGAAACACATAAACTTGTCATCAAGGAATCTTTGACTGCAAAGAATTGAAAAACATTACCTTCAGTATGATTGGCGCTTACAGCATTTGCAATTCTTTTAATTCCTAATGAACCATGCCATACTTGTATAATATGTTGCTTGTGTTTTATATGAAAACCTTTTTTTATATATGGATTCAATCTGACATTGCTAATTATTGTTTTCGCCGTTGCTAACTCACGTAATGCGTATTTTACATGAACTTTTTTTATTCTTTCAGGAATGCTGTTGTTTTGCAAATCTTTTACTAACCATACTAATTCATATGGCAGTTTTCGTTTTAAAATTTCTTCTGCTATATACTTTGGATTACAAGCGTATCCGTTTCCATAGAAGTTAGAAAAAACAATCTTGTTTTTGTTGATTGGCAGTTTAGCATATTTTTTTTCAAATATATTGCTTCTGTCGATTTTGTATGTAAAGCCAAAAAATCTAACAACTTTATACTGTCCTTTATTTCCTATAGCAAATATCTTTTGATACCACTTTATTTGTTTTCTTGGAGGCTCGTTAATAGCATTCGTCTGCCTATAAAAACTTTGAATAAGTCTATCAAACATTTGATCTCTATTAACTGTTGGCTGCCACCCAAGACTTTGCAGTTTCGATGTCTCCATTGCCCAGTTTGCCTTCTCTGGATATAAGTTTTTGTTATCTATATCATAAAATACATTTGTTTCGTTAAACTTGTTGCTTATTTTTTCTGCTATTTGCTTTAGGCTACAAGTTGCCTGCTCATTGGCAACATTATATGTACTGCCATCTTGTCCTTTATGCAACATAGTTATAAGTGCTGTAATAACGTCAGTTATATAACAATAACTTCTAATATCATTGCCTCTAGTTTTTAACACTATGTCTTTTCTCTCAACAGCGTTTTTTGCAAAATACGCCAAGACTCTACTATCGTCATAATCTATATTACTTCCAACTATCTGAGCAAGACGTGCTATTTTGACTGGGACTTTTTTCTCAGTCGCATACGCTTTGCAAAGAGCTTCGGCTGCTCGTTTGGCTATCGGATAGGAGTTTCTGACATTATATAGATCCAGATATCCAAGATCTTCTTCCTTTAATAATTTATCATTCTGTTCAACCTTACCGTACACCTCTATTGACGATAAATGAACCATACTTTTAATTTTTTTACGTTTAGCAAACTCAAGAACGTTTCTTGTTCCGTTGAAAGCCACATCCATTGTTTCAACAGGCGTTTCTACAAAGGATTTCGAGCTTGTGTTATTTGCGCAATGGAAAATGTAATCTATATGCGAACCATAGTCTATTTCTTTTGTAACATCACCTTGCAAAAGAACAAGTTCTTTGTTATTAGCTAATGATCCAAAGAATTGTTTCGCTTTTTTCTTGTCTCTAACTAATCCTATAACTTTTAAATTAAGGTTATGTTCTTTGTTTGCCCGAAGAAACACTTGAGTTAAAAAACTTCCTATACACCCAGTACAACCTGTTATTAAAATCCTAGAACTATCAAAACTGCTCCACTCTATACTTTCGTTTTCAACAACGGTTTTAATATCTTTTTTAACGACTAAGTTTCTAACTATTTTTTTCATAAATTTACTTAAGTAATTTCAAATCTTCTTTTGTTGTTATCTTAATATTGTTATTATTGCCTATAACTATATTTGTCTGTATACCGAGTTTATGAAGCAACGTACATGAATCAACGATTCCTGTGTATCTATCAGGCATGCTTCGAATTTTAATATGAGCGTCATATATATCCTTTAGCCTAAAGCTCTGTGGTGCTCTTGCTGAAAACGATCTGTTCCGTTGCGTAATCTTTTCGGTTTTATTTTCGTTTGCTGCTATAAGTATTGTCTCTACACAAGGCGTGCATGTAACCGCGTTTCCTTTTTCTTCTACGCATTCTATGTTCTTTGTTATGACTTCTGGATCAAGAAGTGGCCTGACTCCATCGTGAATAAGAACTATTGAATCCTCAGGGTTTTCTTGCTTTGCTAAATTCAGAGCATTGAATGTGCTATCTTGACTTGTTTCTCCGCCCTCGACTATGCCTGCGATCTTTGTCAATTGATATCGTTCTGCTAATTCACGCATCAAGTCAATATGTGACCTTACAACAGAGACGTATATTTTATCTATTTGTGAATGACCTTGAAAAATCCGAACCGTTTTTACAATGATAGGCTCTCCATCGATTTCTATAAATTGTTTTGGCAGAGCACTGTATTCGCATCTGGATCCGATTCCTCCTGCGAAAATTATAGCGATATTCAAGGCAAAAAAGATCACAAAATACCTTCATTGCCATTATAGATCAACATTATGCAAAAATGCAAGGGATCTACCTCTTCTTCAGAATAATTTACTATCTTCAGTAATTTAGCACGGTTCATACATCTATGTTTTTGTGTTCATTTATCATTGTTAACCATATCGTTCATTCCCTTTAGAATGTTGACACGAATGAATCAATAAAGTTATCCTACTTGTATGGCTATATTTGATGCACATATCTACGTATGTGTTATGCGATATTTTTTTAGGAGAGTTTGAATGAAGAAGAATATATTAATTTCTGTCGCTTTATTATCAGTATTTAGTGGATATGTTTTTGCTGAAACGAATTCGCAAGATGTTAATTACGAAACTAAAGTTGCAAATATTTTTGATGAATTTAAGACAATGATTAAAAACAAGGCAAGTGATGATGAAATAGAATCTTTTTTTATCAAGTATTTTGATGTAAATGCTATATCGAAAAATTTTTGTGGAACAGTTTCTCAAGATGTAATTGACTCGATAGCAAAATATTTGATATGGAGGTTACGTAGTGAAGCTATTCAAAAGGTTTCAAAAACGAAACTTGGCAAAGTTTTAGCAACTGTTAAAAAAGGAAAATCTATCCTTGTAAATGGATCTCTGCATGTCGAAGGAGAAAATAGCATGAAGCTTGGAGTTTGGTTTAACAAAGAGTCTTCTAAGATAACTGAGCTTGATATTCTTAGTATCGAACTTATTTCAGGAGCAAAGGCTATGATTAAAAAAAACGGGATTGATGATAAAGTTTTAAAATCAAAAACAGAGGCAGAGCGTGCAAAGCTAATATCTGACACCTTAAATAAAGCAATACCTTCAACCTGATATCGGTTGTTGTAACGTAACATCATGGAAACAAGGAAAATAGAAAGTTTTTATCCAAACGGCAATATTCGGGTACAGGCGACTTATAACGGAGAGGCTCTTGATGGCGAGTTTAAAACCTTCCATCAAAATGGACTGGTTCAGCAAGTAGCAAACTATAAAAATGACAAATTGCACGGAGATTATATAGTTTATGATGAGTTTGGTGATATTCAGGTTAAAGCACATTATCGAGAAGGCTTAAGGCATGGAACATACACGGTGTTTTATCCAAAAGTAAATGGTGGAGGTCCTTGCGAGATATCAAAATATGAAAATGATTTGATAGAAGGTGATAAAATAACTTTTTATGATACAGGCGAAGTGATGACAATAACCTCATACAAACTAGGGCTTCCTCAGACATATCCCAGACATTTTGATAAGGATGGAAATGAAAGTTTTAGGAATTGACCCTGGCCTTCAAAAAACTGGGTGGGCTGTTATAGAGAAAACTGGTTATGATATAAGTTATATAAAATGCGGAGTTGTAAGAACGTCTCCAAATGAAAGTATTGACGAAAGATTGATTAAAATCTTTAATTTTATTCAAGATATTTGTCAATACTATTGTGTAGATAAAGCTTGCATAGAGGAGGTGTTTTTAAATTCAAATCCAAAAAGTAGCGAAAAGTTAATAATGGCGCGAACATCATCAATTCTAGCTCTTGCTAAGTGCGAAGTTCCAATACAAACATTTTGTCCAAATGAAGTTAAAAAGAATGTAACTGGATCTGGCCATTCAAGCAAACTAACTGTCGAAACAATGGTTCAAAAAATTCTGAATATTAAAATAGAGAAAAGCAGGGAGATAACTCATGACTCAATAGACGCGTTAGCGATAGCTATATGTGGTGTTTTTGCTTCTTAGCTGTATCAAAATTAAGAGGTATGAATATTATTACTATGCGTTAGTCTCATTGCAGCAATAAGAATCATACTAGCACCGGTAAGCATCATGATAACAATATATCAAAGCAGGCGGCGGGAATGGCGCGGGGCGCCGCCTGCTTATGCGCAATGCAATAACTAGCATTATATATTCTTCCTTAATCTAATGGCTATACTGCACCAGGAAACTATAGAATATTCATAAATTTCGTAATATCTAAAACGAAACAAGCCAACTATTAAGCATGCTGCACCCAGCGTATTTTGCGCGGCCGGCTTATGAGTAAAGAAGCATCCTATTAATATTTTATTATCATTAAGCCAGCTTCTGAGCGCACGCTAATATCAGCATGCTTATGGATGCGTCAAAACTTATAACAAACGAGCATAAAATAAACATAAAACTTGCTGCACATAATAACGCAACATATAACCGCAATCAAAATAGCAAGCGCCACCAGCGCCAATTCAGCGGCATACTTATGCACAACACAATAGCTAGCATAATATGGCAACCTAAGCCACCTTCACCGTTAGGTGCCACAGTGGCTGGGTGGCAGGGCCACCCTTTAAATCAATATATAAACTCCAACAAATGTTTATATATTACTAGCACTCATCTACATATTCACATTCATTATCTAGAGATGTTTGCCGACTAAACTTAACATTATGCTTATTTCCATTAAATGTAAATCCTGTTTCTTCTTTTATTGTGCTAAATAATTCTTTTTTATTGTTTATATTTGTTATATATTCACAATCTTTAGGTATAACTATATTAACAGGTTTATCTTTAGTACCGTTTAGTGTTATAGGTTTCTTCCATCTATATGTATTAATCTTATTAGTAATACTCTTAGGTAGTATAAAGGTAGATCCTCCTTTTAGAGTAAATGTACCATCATTATACCATCTAGATAGATCTGTTATATTAGATATATCTATAGTTCCTTTATTA
>JAFUQI010000039.1 GCA_017481035.1 Alphaproteobacteria bacterium
TTGCGTTGTGACCTGTGGCAAGTTTCGTGTTTATTTTATGCGTGTTTGCTATAATGTTGACATATTGATATAAGTATGCTGTTCTTAGCGCAATTCTGCATGTTGTGTTTAATGATGATAAAATGTTATAGGATGCTTCTTTGTTCATAAGCCGATCTCGAAAAATAGCGCTGGGCTGTGCCGGCTTAATATGTGGCTTGTTTTGAGATACTACAAAATTTGTGAATATTCTATAGTTTCCTGGTGCAGTAAGCAATTATATCAATGAAGCTTTTATCTATATGCTAGTTATTGTATTTTGCATAAGCAGGCGGCGCCCCGCGCCATTCCCGCCGCCTGCTATTAACATTTTGTTATCAAGATGCCTTCCAATGTAAGTAAGTATTGTTGTTTGGACGAAATTGATAATATATCAATTGGGAACTATCAATATGACTATATATATATATTCAAAAAGGTTTATGTTGCCATTATTACATCACTCCTTACTCATTATACATATCAGTCACATTGCTATATTAATTATTTTATGTTATAATATTAATGTAATGGCAATATTATTGAGATTAAAAATATGTTGTTTAGTATCAAAAGATCATTATTATGTATAAGCGCTATAAGCTGTATGTCTTTATATGCATCTACTATAGCAGTAGATAGTGATATAACTATAGGAGAGACTACTACAGGTAAAGAGGTAGCAACAGATCTAGAGAATAAAGCAAATTATAACTATTGGTCTACAGAAAAAGATAATACATATGTGGTGTATAACCCAAGTAGTAATAACAATAATACAAGTAGTAATAACAATAATAACGGTTTGATATCTAATGGTATAGGACCTCTTATACTCGAAGATACTAGTCATATAATATTCCATGGTGGTACTATTACAAATAATACAGGACCTATAACGTTAACAGGAACTAGAACGTTTAAAAATAATGCTTATATATTGGTCAACTATAATAATACTCTAACTAATAAAGGAACTATTATATTACAAGATAGTAGTTTTATATATATCATTAGTAATAATCTAACTAATACAGGTACAGGAACTATAGATATATCTAATATAACAGATCTATCTAAATGGATTAATAGAGGTGCATTTACTCTAGAAGGAGGATCTACCTTTATACTACCTAAGAGTATTACTAAGAAGATTAATACATCTATATGGATTAATCCTATAATACTAAATGGTACTGATGATAATCCTGTTAATATAGTTATACCTAAAGGTTGTAAATATATAAACGATATAGACAACAATAATAAAGATGCATTATTTAGTATAATACAAGAAGAAACAGGACTTATATTTAATGGAGATAAGAATAATGTTAAGTTTAGCTGGCAAACATCTATAGATAATGAATATGAATCTGTAGGTGAGTGTTAGTAATATATATAATTATATATGGAAGCCGTACTACGGCTTCCAATTACGTGAAATGTAGATTGTTTTATTAATTACCGTACTTAATGAATGCCGCTAGTTATTTAGCGTTGCCCAAAATGTCATGCTATATATGAAGGATATTGACTGTTAAATATTTCTTATAACTATCTTTATCAATTTGATTTGTTGCGAGAAAAGATCCTTAACTATGGTTTTCCTTTTTGTTTTGGTATATTATAAAAGAGTGGAGCTTTGAAAATAAATTAAATTATGTTTAGTTGTCTTTCCAAGATATTTGGAAATCATAATACGAGAATAGTAAAACAATACGAAAAAATAGTGGCGGAAGTCAACAAGTTTGAAGAACAATTTTCTAAACTAACAGATGAACAGCTATCATGCAAAACCAATGAATTTAAAGATCAGTTAGCTGCCGGCAAAACGCTAGACGATATTTTGCCAGAAGCTTTTGCAACTCTAAGAGAAGCGTCTAAGAGAGTTCTTGGAATGAGGCATTTCGACGTTCAGTTAATAGGTGGTATAGCGCTTCATAAAGGACAGATTGCTGAGATGAAAACAGGTGAAGGAAAAACACTCGTTGCAACTCTAGCCGCATATTTAAATGCCTTGTCAGGCAAAGGAGTTCACGTCGTAACTGTTAATGATTACCTTGCAAAACGTGATGCTGAATGGATGGGTAAGCTATATAACTTTATGGGATTAACAGTCGGTATTATAGTAAGTGGCATGACGGATGCTAAAAAACGCGAAGCATATAACGCAGATATCACATATGGAACAAACCATGAGTTTGGCTTTGATTACTTGAGAGATAACCTAAAATTCGCCGAGAAAGATCAGGTGATGCGCGATTTTAACTATGCGATAATCGACGAGGTAGATAGCATATTAATAGACGAAGCAAGGACACCTCTTATTATATCTGGAGCTGATGATAATGCTTCAATGCTTTATATAGCTGTTAATGATGTTGTGAAGGATGTCGCAAAAGAAGACTACGAAGTTGATGAAAAACTTCGCATTGTAACCCTAACAGAACAAGGTGTTGAAAAAATTGAAAAAGCTCTATCAGAGACTGGACTTTTAAAAGCTCCTGCTCTTTATGATCCAAGCAACATATCAATTGTATATCATGTTAATTGTGCATTGAGGGCTCATACGCTATTTAAGCGCGATGTTGACTATATGGTAAAGGACGGTCAAGTCTTGATCATAGATGAATTTACAGGACGTATTATGGAAGGACGCCGTTATTCAGAGGGACTTCATCAGGCAATTGAGGCAAAGGAAAAGGTTGAAGTTCAAACTGAAAGCGTTACGGTCGCAACGATATCTTATCAAAACCTCTTCAGGTTGTACCCAAAGCTTTCAGGTATGACAGGAACTGCTATGACGGAAGAGGCGGAGTTTGACGAAATATATAAACTAAAAGTCGTCAGCATTCCTTCAAACCTTCCAGTCATAAGGAAGGATATGGAAGACTCTATGTTCGTAACTTTAGCAGAGAAAGATAGAGCGGTTCTAGCTTTGATTAAGCAATGTTACGCAAAGAAACAGCCAGTCCTTGTCGGAACAACTAGCCTTGAAAGGTCTGAGCATTTTTCAGAACTTTTAAAGAAAGAGAAAATTCCTCATAATGTCCTTAACGCTAAGCAACATGAGAGGGAAGCTTATATAGTCGCTGATGCTGGTATTCCAGGTGCTGTTACTATCGCAACAAACATGGCAGGTCGCGGAACGGACATTAAACTTGGTGGCTCTCCAGAGCTTCGTATTGAGCATGAATGCGCTGGAATTGAAGACCCAACAGAAAGGCAAGCAAAAATCGATCAAATCAAAAAAGAAATAAAAGATGCATACGATGAGGTTGCGAAGTCTGGTGGTCTTTTTGTTATCGGAACAGAACGGAACGATAGCCGCAGAATAGATAATCAGCTTCGTGGACGATCTGGACGTCAAGGAGATCCAGGAGCTTCTAAGTATTTCTTATCACTTGAAGATGACCTTATGAGGAAATTTGGATCACCAAACCTCATAGCAAGATTCAGAAAGGTGTGTAAGGACGATGAGGAACTTTCGTTTAGATGGATTTCAAAGGCTATAGAGAAAGCTCAACAAAGAGTTGAAACATATAACTTCGATATAAGAAAACAACTCTTAAGGTTCGATGATGTTATGAATGATCAACGAAAGATGATCTATGACCTTCGAAAAATCCTTATGAGGTCAGAAGATGTTTCGGAGCAAATTAAGGATATGATCGAAGACGTTCTTGATGTAGCCGTTTCAAATGCTGCACCTCAAGATACAGTGCCTTTGGATTGGAAGCTTGATGAGCTTTCTGAGTTCATGATGAATACATTTAGAATAGAGCTAAACAAAGAAGAGATTATAAACAACTCAGTTATGACTCGAGAAGTTCTAAGACAAAACATAGGAGATATGGTCGAGGCAAAGAGGAATGAGCGTATTGAGCATTTCGGAATGGATATGATCAGACGGATGGAAAAAGAGATTTCTCTTAAGACTCTTGATCAATCCTGGAGGCAACATCTCGTTGTTCTTGAACATTTAAGAAGGGGAATTAACCTTCGTGCATATGCTCAAAAGAACCCTTTGAATGAGTACAAATTTGAAGCCTTTAATCTTTTTGAAAATATGGTATATAGAGCAAAGGTTCAAAGCCTAGAGTCTATATTTAACTATGGAACTGAACCTGAGCCAGGCTTTAGACATAAGATGGAAGAGCTTCTTGAAAAAATAAAAAGCGGTTTATCAAAAGAAGAATTAAAGAAGCTTTTGTCAAAGACAGATGAAAAAGAAGCTTCTGCTACAGATGATAAACCTGCAATAGACGCTCCTGTTTCTAGAAATGCTATATGTCCTTGTGGTTCTGGAAAGCGTTACAAGCATTGCTGCGGAAGTATAAATACCATCAAAGTTAAAGAAAATGCTGAGGACTGATATTTGTTAGCAAAGGTAACAATAGACGGGACAGAATACGAGGTTCAAGAAGGTAGGACTATACTTGAGACATGCAAAAACCTCGGGATATTTGTTCCGTATCTATGTTACATGAGCGATGAGATTCCAACTGGAAACTGCGGTCTTTGCATTGTCGAAATTGACGGAAAAATGCTAGCACTTTCGTGCAGGGTTAAGGTCAAAGAAGGAATATCGATTGTAACTAAAAACGCTCGTATAGATGAAATGCGGAAAGCTAATTTAATAAAAATTCTTGAAAAGCATGAAATCAATTGCCTAAACTGCAATAAGAATGGTGTATGTCGACTTCAGGATATATCATCAAAGATACTTTGGAATGCTAACTCTATAGATCTTAATCAAAAATTAGGACGTGGATCAATTCAAAGGTTGTCAGATGAACTTGTATACGATCAGAGAAAATGCATACAATGCAATAGATGCGTAAAGTTCCTAAATACTAACTGTGAATCAAATATAACAAGTATAACACAAATTGAAGAAACAAAAGGAAATTTAAAACTTAATGTTATAGAAGTGTGCCCAACATCAGCTCTTTCTTCTATATCATCAATGAAGGTTCCTGAGTTTGTGTGCGATCAAATATGGACTTACGATATAACTGATGTCTTTATGCCAAAGTTTGCAGTTTCGACATATGCAAATGAAGTTATAAAGGTTCAAGGAACAGATGATGAGCTTCTTAAAGACGAAACACGTACAACTTGTCAAAGGATGCAAAAAAGAAACTACGATTTAGATGCCTATTGTAAACATATATCTAAGATAACAGAACATTTAAAATCAACCTCAAAAGAAAAAAATATTTTTATAATTGGTGATTACTGTGATATACATACATTTCAATATATAAAGCATTTAGCTAAAATAAATAAAAACATCGTTATAGCGGCTAATATATTAGATATTCATTATAAGATAGGTTTTGATCGAGAAGATCTTGCTTTTATGGAATCGGCTATTTTTTGCGGTAATTTTGAGCAGAGCGAAATATATAGAATAACTTCAAAGGCTCAACGCCTTAAAAAATGGCAACATATATCTCCAAAAGACATATGTAAATGTACAACAGAGACATTGATTCTAAGTTACGATTTTAACTGTAACTCTATAGACGAAGCAGTTTTAAAGACGTATTCAAACATACATATATTGCCAAAATATCCAACTCAAATGCTTCTAAATTGTTGCGATAATATTAGTTCAGTGGAAAACGTGTTTAAAATATACAATCGCAATGATGTACAAATGATATGTATTATAGGCGATATCGAGGTTGGTATACAAGACTTTGATTGTTATTCGGTTTCTCATTCGGTTAAGACGATTGAGAATATGGATCATATTCCATCTAAGCATTACATTGAGGACAGTTCATATTACCTAAACGTTTTTGGAGAGCATATAAAAACAATAAGCGCAATACAATGTGATTTAACGTCAAACCTAGATTTTGTAAGAGATATCATAAAATCATACTATCAGGAAGATTTTGAAAATATAGAAAAAGAAATTAACGCTGAGATACAGTTAAAGTTTTTTAAGTGACATGAAATTTAGATTCCCAAAATTACCTATTGTTCCAGTTTTAATAATATTAGCAATATCGCTCTTTTCATTGGCAATGCTTTATTCAGTTGGTGGAGGAAGTTTTGATCCTTGGTGCTTAAAACAATTATTAAGACTTTGTGTAGGCATTGTTGCTATGGCCATTGCAGCATCAGTTAATGTAAGCTTTTGGAAAGATAATGCGTATTTATTCTATATCTTTGGGACTTTGCTTTTGTTATGTGTTGCCATTATGGGAAAGGTATCAATGGGAGCTCAAAGATGGTTGAATCTTTATTTTTTTAATTTTCAGCCATCCGAACTAATGCGTATATTTATTGTCATCGTGATGGCTCGATATTTCTCAATGTTTGCGATAGATGATATAAGAAAAAACATAACCCTTATACCACCATTGTTACTACTCGCATTTCCAGTGTGGCTTGTCTTAATGCAACCAGATTTGGGAACGGCAATGATTCTTTTGTTTGTGTGCGTCTCTATATTTTTTGTCTGTGGTGTGCAGGTATGGAAGTTTGTTATAGCCATTTGTTTGGCGGTCGGATGCGCTCCTATACTATGGAATCTTCTGCACGAATATCAACGTAAGAGAATCTTGATGCTTTTGTCACCAGAGTCAGATCCGAGTGGTTCCGGGTATCATATTATACAATCTAAGATAGCGCTTGGATCAGGTGGCTTTTGGGGGAAAGGGTTTACGCATGGAACACAAAGCACATTAAATTTTTTGCCAGAAAAACAAACTGATTTTGTATTTGCGACGCTTGGTGAAGAACTTGGTTTTGCTGGATGTCTTTTTCTTTTGGTGCTATATGGTTTGTTATTAACATATAATATAAACGTCATATTTAAGACGAAGTCAAAGTTCGATCAAATATTAGTGTTTGGTCTTAGTTCTATGATCTTCTTTTATATATTTATCAATATTGGTATGGTATGTGGAATACTACCAGTAGTTGGGATACCTCTTCCATTTTTTTCATATGGAGGAAGTGCTATGACGGTCCTTATGTTTTGCCAGGGAATCATATTTGCTGTTGATAATTCTCAAGATAAACGAAGATCTATATATTAGACATTTTGATAAATGCAACTACTGCTTTAGATATTCAAAATGTATAACTGAAATTGTTTTATTGCTGATATGATATTCATCATGATAACAATAACTGCATTTAGTGAGAAATTATCTATATAGCAGACTTTTAAAAAACGCTATAGTTTCAAATATTTGTTTTTATAACATTTTACAACATTTGATGTCGTTCTATAAAGTTTACTATTGACCATGGTTACTTTCTTTCGCAAACAGATGTGTAGTGAATAGGTTAGATTAAGATTTGAGTTTTCTTTTATTTGCATCCTTAAATACCATCTAAAAGATACTGGTAGTTTTTCAACAAAACTAATGTGCTTATTAAAATATTCTTTAACAATTAAAGCCATTAAGTTTTTGTCAAATTTTACAAACATGTTTCGATCTGTGCTTTTTTTTACAGATTTCAAATAGAATATATTCTTTTGTTTTTTTGTGTTTCCGTCTTTGCACATCCAGTTCACAAACTTTTTCGTATACTCGCTATGCTTTGAGATAAGGCTAGTAAAGTCCTCAAACTTTGTCTGTAGTTTTGATGCTAGCCTCAAAAACAATAAAGGTTATTGCACTTATAATTGTATAAAAATTTTATTCATAATTAAGTGCAAAATATAAAATTATAATCTTTCATATCTAAACACTGTTCTAGTCGAAAGATAGATACAATATTAGTTTTACAATTATTTAACCTTTAAAATATATATCCAACTGCTACCCTAAAAATATTTGCTGAATTTTTGCTATCTTTATAACCTATCAGTTCTGAATTTTTAAGTTTTCCTCCACTTTTTTGAAATTCATGGTTATATTCAAGTTTTGCAAAGGTATGTTCTCCAAAATTTTTGCTTAAACCAAGTCCGGCTACAAAAGAAATTCTATTTTTATGCATTGAGTTATTTCTTGTTTGTCCGAAAAACGATGTGCTTGATGAGAACTTATATCTTGCAAACTTTATACCACCTGTAATAAACACTTCATAATCTTTGTAAATTTTTTGCAATAAAGATGCTTTTAATGAAGTTTTAAACAGCTGTTTTATAGTCGATTTTGAAGTCTGATCTGATGTTACTTGTTTCGTTTTTGGAATCAACGATTCTGGAATCCCGTTGTCTATTAGGTTTGCTTTAATTTCATCGGTAATAGGTATTGAGCTTCCTACCTTTGCCCAAACATTTGTGGACTTATTTTTACCAAGTAATTTTCCAAAAGCTAATTCGAGACCTATTCCTGTATTGTTGTTATTAAACTTTCTAACGTATTCTCCAAAGATATCTAATGATGGCTGAAATTTGTTTTTAGTGTCATTTTTTCCTAACTCTGACATTGTAACCTTCTGTTTTGAAATTACTCCAGCTACACCAAGGCCAACTCGAAATTCATTTGGATCGAAGTCTGACGAAACTATATTAGATACAGCAAACACACTTGCCAAAAGTATAAAATTTAATTTTTTCATTTTTTTATCCAAAACTACTTGACTATATTAGTCTATGTTAGTTTTATTAAAAATTAGTTAATTTTTAATTTTATCTGGCGTAAAACACAGCACATCTATTGATATTATTAAGATCCTTATAAAAACGAACAAACTCTAGATCAGTATTGATTTTCTTTATTTTTTCATATTGATCGAATCCTATCTCTAGGAAAATATAACTATTTGGTTTTAGAAATTTGTGAACATTTTTAAGGATAGTTTCATATTCAGAAATACCGTCATTATCAGCAAATAACGCGATCGAAGGATCATAGAGTGTGTCTTTATCTAATTTAAAATTTTTTGATATATACGGAGGGTTTGAAACGATTAAATCGTATTTTGAATCAACTTTTTCAAACCAGTTGCTTTGCACAAATGACGATCGGCTTAATATGTTTAATTTTGTCGCATTACATTTTGCAACATCTATAGCAGATTGGCTAATATCTACAAAGTCGCATATTGATTTTTCGTACAGTGTTAATAGTGTTAATCCTAAACATCCGGTTCCGCAACCAAGATCAAGAATCTTTAGTTCGCTTTCTTTATTTTTATATGTGTTTAGAACGGCGTCTATGAGTGTTTCTGTATCTGGCCTAGGATCAAGTGTATCTTTTGTTGTCTTAAAACTTATTCCGTAAAATTCTTTAAATCCAATAATCTTTGCAATAGGTTCTTTTTTTGATCTTCGTTTGAGATATTCGTTATACGAGCTAAGTTCTTCTTCTGTTAGTTCGATTTCTTTTAAAAAGAACACATCAGTATATGTGATGTTTTTGATAACAGATAAAAGGATTAAAGCTTCACGTTGATTAACTTGATATTTTTTAATAATGCTTTTAATGTCATTTTTATTAATTATCATATTAAATACCTTGGTGGAATTTTAAATAATTCTGTTATTTTTTGTTTCGAGTTTTTATTTGATATGAAGACAACATTATCTCCAGTTCTCAGGACTTGTAATTTTGGCATTATTATAACTTGATTATCACGAGCTATCGCAGCTACATAAACTTCATTTTCAGAAATAATGTCTTCTATTAGTATTCCTACAGCATGACTATTTTTATCAACTTCCATTAAGAATAACTCTATTTCATCATTGTCAAATGAAAGAATACTTTCGCTATCATTACTTTTGATAAAGTGGACAATTTTTGATGTAATAATATTATTAGCATTGAGGATCGAGTTTATCTCAAAGGCTTGAAATAGTTTTAAGTTAGAAAAATCATTTAATAATGCAGACGTCCTTTTGCATCCTAATTTTTTCGAAAGCTGGCATAATGTTATATTTGTTTTATCATCGTTGGTAAGAGCTAGCATTAAATCAGTATCTCTAATGCCGGAATTTATCAGCAAGTCAACATCCAACATATGTCCTTGAATAAATTCAATGTTCTGTAATTCGTTTAAATGTTTTGTCCCGTGTAAATTTTGTTCTATGAACTTAATGTTGGCTGTTTGCAAAATATTATCGTCAATAATGTCGCTACAAAGTTCTTCTCCACCAATGACTAGTATGTTGTTTTTTGTATCGTTAACATACCCGAAGAGAGACATGGCGTATTCGATATCGTTTGCGTCACATATAAAATATACTTCATCTCCAGCAAGTATTTCGTCTGATTTTCCAGGAATAATTCCTTGGAAGTTTTTCCGTTTAATATATATTATTGCAAGTTTGTTTTCTTTATCTATTGCAGATATAAATTTTATCTTTACACCAGCTAATGGTGCGTTTTTATTACAGGTAACGCCAATTGCTTTTATATTTCCATCCAAGAATGAAACAACATCTCTTGCTCCACTAATAGATAAAATACGTTTTATGATTTTGGAGGTTTCTATGTTTTTTGAAATTGCGAAGTCTATGTCATTCAATATTGATTTTGCAATATCTGATTGGTAATATGTTGCATTGCTTACGCTTGCGATCGTTATCTTGGTTTTATAAATTTTTTTTGCAATTTGACATGCTGTGATATTAAGTTCATCTACATCTGTTACAGATATCAATATATCTGCGTTTTTAATACCTGCTTCTTGCAAAATATTAATATCTGTTGTATGTCCAATCACTGTTTTTATATCAAGCGTATTATTTACTATCTTTAATTTTTCATCTGATTTATCTACCAAAACAATATTGTGATTTTCAACGGATAACAGTCTTGCAAGTTCGACACCAGTACTTCCTGCTCCAAGTATTAGTATATTCATCTCATACATGCTCCTATTAATTTTTATCTTTGTATAGAATAAAGTTATCGGTGTCTCTGTGTCAAATTTTTAAAACTCCCATAAAAGTTTATAAATTCGTAATGCTAAATGTTTTATGCAATTGACATTAATATATCGCATGTGTACCATAAATTTAATATAAGGATTATCTCAGGAATATTGATTTAAGAAATGTTCAAGGTTTTGTCATTTTTTTTGCTTGTTATTTGCATTTTATTTAGTTCATTGTTTCAAACAAGCAAGATGCCAGACCATTCTGTGTTTTATATAAGTGGTGATAACATTCAAACAACATTGAATAAAGATGGCTCATTTAAAAACTCATTTATTTTAAACTTAATAGAAAACACAAAAGAATTAAAGAACAGAATACAAACCGGGGAATATAATTTAAAAAATGGAGATTCACTTCTTAAGTTTTTAGCAAAGCTATTTTCACACGATGTCATTATACGTAAAATAACGTTTCCTGAGGGATACACAGTTAAAAAAATTATAAAAAAATTGAATGAAAACAAGTTATTGTTTGGAGAATTAAAAAGTCTACCGGAAGAAGGCACATTGATGCCAAATACATATTTTTATACATTTGGAGATCAAAAAATATCAATAATTTCAAAAATGAAAAATGAAATGAAAAAAACTATCGATAAGTTAAAAAGTAAAAATAACACTGCACTTAATATGAATGAAATTATTATTTTGGCTTCTATAATTGAAAAGGAAAGCGGGATAATAAAAGAACGAGATATTATATCTTCAGTGTTTCACAATCGTCTTAAAATCAAGATGAGATTGCAAAGCGATCCAACAGTTATATACGCTATAAGTGATGGGTATGGTGAACTTGAAAGAAACCTTTTAAGAAGTGATCTTTTTTTTAAGTCTCCGTATAATACATACCGTA
Organism: Alphaproteobacteria bacterium; assembly: GCA_017481035.1. Taxonomy (GTDB): domain Bacteria; phylum Pseudomonadota; class Alphaproteobacteria; order RUG11792; family RUG11792; genus RGIG4729. Next base: position 11,738 of record JAFUQI010000039.1, read on the forward strand.
ATGCAGGACTTCCTCCGACGCCAATATGTTGCCCAGGAGAAGACGCATTAATTGCAGCAATGAATCCCAGAAAAACGAATTATATATACTTTGTGACGACCAAAGATCGTACAGGGCATATTTTTACAGATAGCTATAAACAACATTTAAAAAATATAAAAAACATCAAGTCAACTAGATAAAAGTTAAAGTATTGATAGATTATTTCACGTTATTAGCATATTTTTTTTAACAATATGGAGATTTCATCAGTAACGTTATTCCATACTATATATGATATAATTATATATATACATATTACAAAAGTTGTTAACCATGACCAGAACCTTATATCTGGCAAAGTGAAATTAGTTGTATTTTTATTTGTATAATTATAACAAGATTGAATTAATGTTTGTCTGCCTGGAAAAAATAGTCCTGTTGATTTTGATTGGCAGACAGCAAATAGCCTGTCTTTGTACCACGAAATTCTTGACTCATCAACTCCTCTAAACTTGCCTTTAAATCCAAGGCTAAGAGCCATAAGATATACAAAAGCTAATTCTTCATTCTGTAGATTTATTAACGTTTTTTCAAGATCGATAAAAAATTTATTTCCTGCAATTTCAGTTTGAAAAAGTTGTTTTTCAATTAATGTAAACTTCCATACTTTGCTGCCTTCCCATCGTAGATTTAAAAATATTTCGTCAGATAGTGCTGCCATAATATATTTGATTTCTTCTATATCTTTATGGTATCCATGCGAGTTATTTAAAATTGTATTAATAGTATTTTTGATTGTCGTAATTAATTGTTTTTGTATTGCAACAACAGTTCCTTCTACTTTGTTGTTTGTGTCTTCTATGTTTTCTTCTAAAATTATTCCGTTATCAGTTTCTGTTTCAATTACAACGTTTGACGAATCAGTAAATAGTAAACTAAGTGCTTTTTCTTTTTGCCTTAGAACTTCATAATAAAAAGCCTGAAAACCGTGGACTATTGCACTTTTACTTGCATCAAACGACATTAGGATTCTCCTTTAGGTAAGTAAAGAATGATATCTTTCGGGGCAATGTTTAAATTTGTTCCAGGGTTAAATATATGCAAATTTTGTTCTGCTTTTATAAAATTTTCGTCAAGATCAACTTCGAAAAGGTGTATTCCTGCTCCAGGAATGATTTTTGATATATCCTCATACTTCATAGGATGTCGGAATGGTCCATTTGTTCTTTTTTTGCGTACAGTGTCTATTGCAAAGTCAGACACTATGATTGCATTGTTCATCCACGATTCCACTAAAGAAAACTCAACGTTTTTTTCAAGTTTGATGCCTATATATAGCTTGTTGTTTCTGATTCTTTGCAGTTCATTTAGCGAAAAGTACCTATAGAAGAAGCGTTCGTTTTTGTTGAATGGATGTACGCTAAAACCTCTATCAATAACCGATAGATAATGTTCTATCAATACAATTACTCTATAGAGGCATTCATCAATATTTTGATGATTATAAGGCTGCATCATAGGTATAATATCTGTCGGTATTGAAGTTGATATAGCTCCAAGTGTCTCTGCAAGTTCCTGATAAAGATCATATGGCCTAATTTCTTCGCTGTAAACCAACGCCTCTATTCCTGGTAATATGCTTATTATTTGTTTCAATTGGCTTGTTAAATTGTCTGTCGCATTACCTGATGAATTTTTTAATTTTTCTGACAAGTATACTGCCTTTTCTCTAAGTGAAATTGCTAATGATTCGCACCGTTTCCATAAAGGAAAGTGACGTTCGATAAAAAAACATGGAGGAGTCCAGTTTTTAACGTGAAAAACTCCATCAAGCTTTATTATCTTGCAAATAGGAAAACCAATGCAAAACTCAGGAACAACTTCTCCAACGTGTAAAAAAGCATTTGGAAATAACCTTGGAATTCTTGTCGTATTTCCATTAATATTTTGATCATCTATTATATTTCCATCCAAAGAATAATATCTTGGGGGATTTCCTAGTAAAGGAGATGTTTCGTCCGAGCTTTCTGCGACGCACAATAAAACTGTAAATTCATCCGTGTCACTTGTTAAAGATCTAATGTCCGCTTCTAAAGGTATGAGACCTTTTTGTTTCTCGGGGAAATAACTGAAAATAAGTCCATCTTGAAAAACCGCTTCTAATTCATTTATTCTGTATATTCCCTCAGATAGCGATACAGTATCTATTCTTAAATGTCTTATTCCGTAATGGTAAGAAGAAAGCAATTGTAATTGCGTCGCCAAAACTCTAAATGTACGTAGATCATTTTGCTGGAAATGATGTTGAGACAAAAGCATACCTTCGTGCCAATTTATCTCCAATGGAATTTGCAATATTTTTTTTCGATCTTTATACATTTTGTATGCAGTTTTACAAGGTTAATTATATTTTATAAAAAAAATGTCTTATTTAACATAGTTATTTAAAGCAATAGCAAAAAGCAAAAAAGGTTTGTTACTTTAATCATTGGTTGAATGGTAAATTTTAAGCTAACACACAAAAAATCTCATCCATTAACCTTCTGTTAACTTTTATCTGTTATCATATATGTAATAACGTTAGACGAAAGGACATATATATGTCTAAAACAAATACAAAGTATTACTATACTTAGCTATACTGGGGGGGCAATATAGGAGAAGTATGCAGTATATACATAGACGATTATATAACAGTAAAAAACCCTATAACTATAGATGATAATACTCAAGGTAAAGCAGTAGCAACAGGTCTAAGTAATGGAACTTATAACTATTGGTTAAATAGTAAAGCATATGTGTTTAATAGAAGTACTAGTAACAGTCATAAATATTGGATAGCTTATAATAAAGTAACTATTAATGAATATTATACATTAAATTTAATAACAACAGGATATGATGATTATTATTATGTATTAGACTGTTATAATATATTTACTAACAATGGTAATGTTATAATAGATGGCTATGGTGAATTATTTATAGACTACATTAATACTATTGAAAGTAATCCTATAAGTGATAGTATTAATGATGGTACTATAGATGTTAAGAATGGATGGTTAACATTATATGATGGTGCTATATTAAACAATAAAGGAACTATTACATTAACAGGTAGTAGTTATATATATATCAATACTAATACTGCTATAACTAATAAAGGAACTATAGATATATCTAATATAACAGATCTATCTTATTGGAGTAATGCTGGTACATTTAAACTAGAAGGAGGATCTACCTTTATACTACCTAAGAGTATACCTACTAATAAGATAGGTAGTGCTGAGTATACATTTAAACCTATAACACTAAATGGTAGTAGTAATAATAAGGTTATATTTAAATACTATACTCATGAACCATATATAGATAATAATAATATTAAGATAAGATCTATATCTGATGCAGAGACGTATAATTCATTAGAAGATATTACTATTAAGACAGAGTTTACATTTACAGGTAGTACATCTAATGTATCATTTATACCTACAGATAAATATACTCTATCTGATATAGCTTCTAATAGTAGTGTTAATACAACAGATAATACACTATCATTACCTCAAGAAGGTATAGATCCTGTATTTGATAAGGATAGTACTGTTAACTTTAATATAAACATAAATACTCCTATATCTTTTAATACTAATACAACAGTTAACTTTAAAGGTAGAGTATCATTTAATAATACTACTATAAGACTTAATGGAGGTAATATAACATCTACATATCCTATTAATCTTATAGGTAGTAATACTATAGATATGTGTAATAAAGATCATAGTAATATTACTATAACAAATAACAATATAAGATTTAATGTAATAAAAGGTATATCCTTTACAGGTAATATAAGTAACCTTAAGTTTATTAATATCAATAGTAGTAGTTTTATATATCTATCTAATATATTATCATCACCATCATATAACTCTCCTAAGTATACACTAGATATATCTCAACTAGGTATAATACCTACTATAAAAGATATAGATACTATTGATACTAAACTTATAATACCTGAAGGATATACTCTTACTGTTACAGGTAATATAAAGGTTAATAGTATTTGGGATGTCAAAGGAACTATAAATAGTAATAATAATATAACATATACTAAAGGATCTAGTAGTAATGTTAAAGGTGGTAATATTAGAAGTAGTATTAGAACTAAAGGAGGTAAGATAGTGTTTAAGTAAGAGAAAGCCTATTTATAGGCTTTCTTTTGTTTGGGGGGTGATTGAGATACATAAACATTTATGGGAGTTTTTTTAATCTAACCTTTTGTGAAAAAATCTGATAGACTTAAAGTATATTGTTTTTGTCGGTGTATAACTTATGAATGTTAATAAAATTGTCGGAGGAACTTTTTTGATGTGCAGTGTTGTTTTGTTTTCCGGATGTTCTACGAACCCATTTTCTGGTAATACATATGATTCTGCAAGTATGGGAGAAGTTTCAAGGACTGATACAGGAACGATAGTTTCTCTTAGAAAAATAGAGATAAAGTCCGAAGGCACAGGTGCAGGAACTGCATTGGGAGCTGTTGGCGGAGCATTAGCTGGTTCGCTTTTTGGCGGTGGGGACGGAAAATATTTAACGACAGCAGCTGGTGCAGTTATTGGTGGAGTTGCAGGAAACGCCATAGAAAATAGATCTCAAGACGGAATTGAATATACGATACAACTTGATAATGGCTCAACTGTAACAATTGCCCAAGGCTTAACTCCAGCTTTAAGTGTTGGTCAAAAAGTGAGAGTAATATATAGCAATAGAGGACAAAGCAGAGTTGTTGCAGCTTAAACGTTTTGTAATTTTATTTCTTTGTATTTTCTTAACAGCTTGTGGCATGTTTGAAGATATGCCTGTGTGGTTGCAAAAAGTAGATTTTGAAGTGTCTCCTGATGCTAACAATAGATCTAGCTTTGCGTGCCATATAGTATTAGCATATAATCAAGAGTTGGCTGATAGATTAAAAAGCATGGATGCAAGATCATATTTTTCTAATTTAAACGAACTTGAACGTACGTATAAAGACTCATTTGAATTGTTTAAATACGACTTAATTCCTGGTAAAAATAAAGTTGATCAGCAAATTCAGCCAAGATCATATCGATCAGCTAAGGCGGCATATGTTTTTGCTAAGTATACAACACAAGGTCGTTTTGCCGAAAGTCTTGGAAACGCAAGGAGAGTAACCATAAGATTTATGCCATATAAAATGGAAGTAATTAAAGATATTAGCTTAGAGAATTTGACAAAAACTTTGGGGAAGTAACATGACAACAGATAATACGCGTCAAATCGATGATTGTATACAGCTTTGGGGCGAAATACTAGAAATAGTAAAATACGACCTAGGAAAGCGAGTGTATAATACATGGTTTAAACAAATGCAATTTATTGGATTTGAAGATAAGGTAATAACTGTAACTGTTCCTTCAAATTTTTTAAGGGATTTTGTGTCAGCAAAGTATTCAGATTACCTTTTAAGTGTTTTTAATTCTCATGGTTTTGCTGCTCAAAGTATTAGGATATTAACACTAGATAATAATACACCAGAAACGATTGCTAACTCAGATATTAAACAAGATACGATAATAAAGTTTGAAGAAGTAAAAACTTCTAAGAGTGATAATGAACAACAAGAAGAAAATGATGTTAACCGTAATTTTAGATTTAATTTAAATACTATTTCTTCTCTTGATAAGAAGTTAACTTTTGAAAACTTTGTTGTTGGTAGACCAAACGAATTTGCATATGCAGCTGCTCGTCGTGTCGCGGAATCAGATACTCCACCATTTAATCCATTGTTTTTATACGGAGGTGTCGGTCTTGGAAAAACACACCTAATGCACTCTATTGCATGGCATATAAAAGAAACACAACCTCAAAAAAAAGTCATATATATTTCGGCTGAAAAGTTCATGTACCTATTTATACGCGCATTAAGGGTAAAAGATGCCATGTCTTTTAAGGAACTGTTTAGAAATGTTGATGTGTTAATGGTTGATGACGTTCAGTTTATTGGTGGCAAAGATACAACTCAAGAAGAATTCTTTCATACATTTAATGATCTCGTTGATAACAACAGGCAAATCATTATTTCCGCCGACAAGTCTCCATCAGAACTTGAAGGCGTTGAAGCGCGACTTAAATCAAGGTTAGGTTGGGGATTGGTCGCTGATATACATCCAACAACGTATGAATTAAGACTTGGGATATTGCAAGAAAAAGTAAAAAAATTCAAAATGAAAATACCAAGAGATGTTATAGATTTTCTTGCCGTTAGTATTACATCTAACGTTCGTGAGTTAGAGGGTGCATTAAACAGAGTTGTTGCTCACTCAACATTGGTTGGTCGTGAAGTATCAATTGAAATGGTTAATGAAGTTTTAACCGACGTATTGAATGCAAATAAGAAATTTATTACAATAGACCTTATTCAAAGGAGTGTTTGTGAGTTTTATAGAGTGAAGTTATCTGATTTGAATTCATCGAAACGCATTAAAACATTGGTTACAGCAAGGCAAGTTGCTATGTATCTTTCAAAAGAACTCACGACAAAATCATTGCCAGATATTGGTAGAAGTTTTGGTGGTCGAGATCATACAACAGTACTATATGCAACAAAAAAAGTAAAAGATCAAATGGAGGTTAATCAAGAGTTTAAATCAGATGTAGAAATTTTAAAAAAGGCCTTAGAAGGTTAGGGATCATATGGCATTAAAAAAGAGGAAAAACACATCACAGTATTCTGATAGCTGTAATAAGATCTTTCGCTATTGGAGGTTCAGAACACTTTATTCAATGATGATAGGTTATGCATCATTTTATATTGTTCGCCAAAACTTTTCTGTTGCGATACCGGAAATTTGCAAAGATCTTGAGATATCAAAATCTGATATAGGTATTGTTATATCTATAGCAGCAATTTTATATGGCATAGGAAAATGTGTATTCGGCATGATAGGTGATAGATATAGTGCCCGATACGTCATGAGCATAGGGCTTTTGTTGTCTGCTATAATGAACCTTTTTATGGGGTTTAGTTCAACAATTCCTGCATTCGCTGTCTTTTGGGCGATTAATTATAGCTTTCAGTCTATGGGCTGGCCTCCATGTGCAAAGTTGCTGACACATTGGTATAGCCCAACAGAAATAGGTACGAAATGGGCGCTTTGGAATACATCGCATCAAATAGGTAGTGGTCTGATAGTGACTGTTGCTCCTTTTATTATGATGTACTTTGGATGGAGGTATGCTTTCTTTATTCCAGGAATAACTGCGATAATTTTATCAGTTTTCCTTTTTAATAGATTAAGAGATAAGCCTGAATCTCTCAATTTGCCATCAGTAGAAAAAATGACAGGATTAGCATCTGTTGCACAAAGCGAAAAGTGGAAAACGGAAGAAGAAAACAACCTAAGTTATATAGAAATCATTAAAGCAGCTCTTGGAAATAAGCTGGTTTGGTATGTAGGGTTTGCAAACTTGTTTGTATATATTTGCAGGATGACGTTTTTGAACTGGGGCCCAACATTGCTTCTTGAGTCAAAAGGCAGCTCTCTTGCTGGTGCTGGTTTTCAAATGCTAGCATTTGATATAGCAAGTATGTGTGGTGGTCTATGTGCGGGATATTTATCTGATAAGGTTTTTAAGGGTAGACGTGGACCTGTCGCAGCTTTATGTATGATAATATTGGGAATTCTCGTAGGTATTTTATGGGTAACTCCAAAAGATTCTCATATAACGAGTTCAATATGCATGCTTGGAATAGGATTCTTAATATCTGGCCCACAAATATTAATTGGCGTTGCAGCAGCAGACTTTGCTACAAAAAGGGCAGCAGCAACGGCTTCAGGATTTACAGGAACCCTTGGTTATGCTGGAACAGCTTTTGCAGGTTTTGGGACTGGATACCTTGCAGATAACTTTGGTTGGAGTGCTGTCTTTGTTGCTACTATTATATCTGCGGCTATTGCTGCTGCATTCTTGGCTTTAACCTGGAATAAACGTTCTGCACTTTTGGAGCAAAAAACAAATGCAAAAAGTTAAAATAATAACGCTTGGGTGTAGGTTTAATTTTGATGAGTCTGAAATATCTAAGGCAATCATAAGTTGTATGGAACCAAAGAATGATGTTGTTTTAGTAAATACATGCTCTGTTACGCATGAAGCTGAAAGGCAATCAAAACAAGCAGTTAGAAAAGCAATTAGAGAAAATCCTAATGCAACTGTGATAGTAACTGGTTGTGCTGCTAAAACATCAAAGGATTATTTTGAGAATTTGGATGGCGTTTTTAAAGTTATCCAAAATGACAAAAAAGAAGATATAGAAGAATATATAGCTATACCTCATATTTCTGATTTTAAAAATTTAACTCAAAACGAAATACTGAATAGAGCAAGGTTATTTGAAGATAAAACTAGAGCTTTCTTACAGGTACAAAATGGTTGTGATCACTTTTGTAGTTATTGCATAGTTCCATTCACAAGAGGAAGATCTAGAAGTGTTACTCTTTCAGAAATAATAGAACGAATTCACAGGTTCGTTGAACTAGGTTTTAAAGAGGTTGTGTTATCTGGAATTGATATAACCTCATACGGAAAAGATCTTAACGGCACAAATTTAACTGACGTTATAAAAAATATTATAGATAAATTTCCTAATTTAAGAGTTAGGATTTCTTCAATTGATCCAAAGGGCATTACTGATGATTTGTTGGATCTTATAACATCAGAACAACAGATTATGCCACATTTTCATTTAAGCATTCAATCTGGAAGCAATGATGTATTGAAGATGATGAAGAGGCGGCACAGCAGAGAAGACGTTATAGATATATGCAATAAGATCAGAGATAAAAGATCTGATGTTGTTTTCGGATGTGATTTTATAGCTGGATTTCCTAGTGAAACAGAGTTAATGTTTAATGACACCTTAAATTTAATTGATGAGGCAAACCTATCTCTTATGCACGTATTCCCGTATTCACCACGTAGGGGAACTCTTGCGGCTTCTATGGTTCAACTTCCAAATAGCATAATAACTGATCGAGCTAAACGGCTTAGAATAAAATCAAAAGAAGCAAAACAAAAGCTATTTAAAAATTTGGTAGGCACTAAAATGCAAGGTATTGTTGAGCAAATGTCAGGTACGACATCGATTGGAAAGACTGATAATTTTTTGCCTTTTATTATAAATAAAAATTTACCTGAAAACAGTTTGATAACTTTTGATGTTATTTCATATACAGATGACTTTTTACATGGTGCGGTATAGTAATACTGTTATTATTACAAAATTAAACTAAGCTACCTTCTGCCAGATGCTGGTGTGGCCGCATGTATGTACTGCATGTAACGCTATATCCACTATTTCTGATAATACATAACTTTATGTAATTTTATACTGATATTATCAATTGAATCAGGCGTCTGGAATTGCGCGTGGTACATTCTGCTATTAATACATGGTTATCGTGAGGCTTGTCAATGCGAGTATTGTTGTTTAGACGCAATTGATAATATATCAATTGCGAACTATCAATATAATTACTATATATATTTTCAAAAAGGCTGTTCGCATTATATCAATTCAGCTAAGCCTTACCTGTCAAGGCACGTTTCACTCTAAAGGCCATTGACAGCGGCTTGCTTCATTTATATTTCTTTCTTCGAACCTTTTTTCAAAA
>JAFUQI010000040.1 GCA_017481035.1 Alphaproteobacteria bacterium
ATAAACAACCATATAAGACTACTACTATATTTTTTTGAAAAAAGGGTGGCAGTGCCACATCCATTTCCTTAAACCAATATATAACCTTAACGTGCCTTGACAGGTAAGGCTTAGCTGAATTTATATAATGCGAACAGCCTTTTTGAAATATATATAGTAATCATATTGATAGTTCGCAATTGATATATTATCAATTGCGTCTAAGTAATAATACATACATTGACATGCATTAATAGCAGGCGGCGCCGCGCGTATTTTCCGCGGCCGGCTTATGAGCAAATCAGTATCCTATAACATTTTATTATCATTATTAAGCCCGATTCTGAGTGTACGCCAAGAGCAGTCTGCTTATGCACAAGACAATACTTTTGTAATTAGCATGACTCTATGTTTCAAAAAGGTACAAGCAGCTGTATTACGGCTAACTCTACTCACATTAAAGATTTTTAGTTGAAATCTACCCTGCTAAGTCTATTTGCTATAATTAAATATAGCATCAAAATACTTTATCTTTTTACGACTATCAAGTCCATAGATATACGTCCAAGTATTGTAGAATCTTTGTAATTTACAGAAGCCTGCATAATATCGGTATAAGACTTTGCGTTTTTTTCCATTAAACCATCAGCATACCCAATAGAAGCAACGCTAACGCTTATATGTTTATCTGTTTGATAGGTTGCCCCGTAACCAAAAGTTGTTCCTGAACAAACATCATATTCTTGCAAACTATCTGTATGTATTGTCAAAACTTTTTTAGGAGGTAATAAATCAGAAAGTTTAATTCCGTATAGGTGAGCTCCAAGACGAACCATATCATAATGATACTCTTCTCCAAGATACATCCCGCCAGTTGCTGAAAGTGTTGCCTTAACATGTTTTATTGCTCGTATCTTTTGAAGGATCGTGTCAAACTTATTTTTTTGTTCTTTATTTTTTTTGTGTTTCGGATCGTCAGAACATGCGAGATGAGACATAATATATTTCACATCAACTTTTTCAATGTTTGCTAAAATTATATCTAAGTTTTCCTCTCTTACTCCGAGCCTTGTCATGCCTGTATCGATATGCACTACAACAGGGAAACTACCTTTCAACCCTGAGAATTCTAATGCATCATTGATAACTGGTATTAACCTATAACGAATGATATATCTTTCGTGTTGCTTTTTATATCCCTGAAGATAGAAAATTTCTACATCTTCTGGTAAGCTTTCTCTTAGCTCTATTGCTTCACTTATATAAGCTGTCCAAAAGTGTCTGCATCCAGCATCATACAATATCTTTGAAACTGGAATTGCACCAAGGCCGTAAGCATTACTCTTGACAACAGCGGATACCTTTGTGTCTGTTCCTACAAAATCTACAGCTTGCATAAAGTTATCTTCTATTGCCTTAAGATTTATTACGTATTTAGTTTTTGAACACATTATCCGTGTATGGCCTTTCCATAAGCTGATAACACTGCTTCTTGAATTACCTCAGAGATGGTCGGATGCGGAAATACCGTATTCATAAATTCAGTCTCTGTAAGTTCTGATGTAATCGCTAATGAAAACAAAGCTATTAGTTCAGTTACCTTGTGCCCTATCATATGAGCTCCTAGTAACTCTCCAGTATCTCCGTCAAATATAACTTTCACAAAGCCTTCACTTTCACCAGCTGCTAATGCTTTTCCATTTCCTCTAAAATATGACTTTCCAACTTTTATATTCTTAGAAACTTCTTTAGCTTTTTCTTCTGTTAAACCAACTGACGCTATTTGAGGATTTGAATATGTACAGGCTGGAATTACACTTTTTTTAGTTTCGTTTTTTCCTGAGATATGCTCGGCGACTATAACCCCTTCTCTCGAAGCTTTATGAGCAAGCCATGGAGCTTCAGTTATATCTCCTATAGCGTATATGTTAGAGATAGACGTTTGGTTAAATTCATTAACGATTATCTCGCCGTTAGCTTTTGTCTTTATCCCAATTTTTTCAAGACCTAAATCTCCTGTATTAGGTACAACTCCAACGGCCAATATCACTGTATCAAAAATCTCTTTCTCTGTTGTACTATCGGCATTTTTTATTGTAGTTAGCACTTTTCCACAGGATTCAACATACTCTTCAACCTTTGATTTTGCTTTTATCTTTATTCCTTTTTTCTGAAAGCTTTGTCTAGCAGCAGATGAAATTTCAATATCTTCTTGTATAAGTATTGAATCTTGTATTTCAACAACAGTTACATCGCTTCCTAAAGAATTATAAAAAGATGCTAATTCAATTCCTATAGCTCCAGATCCCACTATCAATATTTTGTTAGGTAGGTATGTTGGATTAATAGCCTCCTTCGAAGTCCATATCAAACCTTTAGAAATTAAGTCTTCTAGACCTGGAAATATCCTAGGTTTAGATCCTGTTGCAATAACTATGTTCTGGGCAGTTATTTCAATATCTCCAGCACTTATTGTGTTTCTATCCTTTAAAACAGCCTTCTTTTCAAAAACAGTTATTTTGTTCTTATTCATAAGACCTGTAACGCCTTGTCTAAGACCATGTATAACTCCTTTTGCTCTATCTATAATGCTTTGCAAATTCGCTATCGTGCTTTCATTTTTTACACCATAAACTTCAGAATGTTTTGATTGTTGCAGTACATCAGCTGATTTTAAAATTGCTTTCGTGGGGATACACCCTTTATTAAGGCACGTACCACCAAGATTTGATTCTTCAATTAAAGCAACTGTTTTTCCAAGCTGAGCCGCCCGAATAGCGGCTACATATCCACCTGGTCCTCCTCCAACAATCGCTACATCAAATTTACTAATCATATTCAGGTTCTCCAGATTGTGATTGTTTTCGATTTTGAGACTGAGGCCAATCAAATACTGTTACTGGAGTATGTGGAGAATATGTTGATATAGCATGCTTGTAAACAAGCTGCATATACTGTTCACGTTTTATAACAACCGCATGTTGGTCAAAGCATGAAACTAATCCATTAATTTTTACTCCATTTAGAAGAAACACAGTAATAGGAACTCTGTTTTTTCTAACATAATTTAAAAACGCATCTTGCACATTAATTATTCTATCTGACATTTTTCTATAGTTCTTGATTATATTTTCGACACATATAGTTTCCTCGAATTTTGCTTTTTTTTCAAGTACTTAAAAAGTCCCATCAAACTTTAAATATATTGCATACAAAAAATTACAAATAACTACACGAAAATTGTTTCATATCATTTTACAAAATAGAACCAACAATCAACTTTGATGCCATATCAATTTAGACACTGACAACCTGGAGCTAGGAAGGCACTGTTAACAGAATTAACAAGAACAAGTATAAACCTATTGTTGTTATTGTATTGAGCATAAGCTTGCGGCGATAATTGCACGTTGCGCCGCCTGCTTAAATATTTTCTTATACTAATGTTATATATGTTATTAAAATACTGGATACAATATTGTTTATAAGTATGTTGTATCTAGCCGTTATACTGCGACTACCTTGCAACTACTGTAACCGCCTCACTTGTTACTAATAATTTATTAGTTGTTATGATACTTGCAAATACCGTATCAAATCTATATGAATAATATTCAAGTACTATTTATATATTAACATTAATTAGTTTTTGCTAAATATAAATATATCTTTATAGTTACTTTAGTGCTTTGCGCTTGGTATCTATCCATTGATTTCTAATAAGTGGCGGCATTAAGGGTAAGCCACTTAACATAGCCACTATTTATATAATTAGTTTACGATTGATAATATTACACTACTAATTATTTTGAAACAATATAGCATTTCAACTCTACTGATCCTTGATCTTTCTTTCCCTCATACTGATTCTCAGATTGGTTATTGGAATTTAGTTTTGGCAAACTCGAAAAACCATTTTGAGGAAATTGCTGATCTGCAAAATCTTTGTTCTGATTGTTTCCATCAATAGATTGATTTAATGTGGTCATATTTTGTTTTCCGATAATTTGTTCAGCAAACGGGGAAGCAGCACGCATTATTAACTCTTCTGCTTTATTATTATCAGGTTGTTGTTGGTTATTTTGTTGAGATAATGTGTTTGGCGAATCTTTTTGTCCTTGTATTTGTTTTTGGGCTTCATCTATATTTTTCTTAGGCGTTATATATACCCAACGATTTTCAAGCTCTTTGGGAAAGTTTGTTCCACTTGGCGGAATTAAAATAGAGCTATCTTCACCTCTACCTTCTGGCATTAAAAAAACAAATTCACCGCTTTGATTTTCTGTATAGTTTTGTTGCGTAATACTATCTTGTTTTTGTAAGTTTGTATCTTGCACACTTTCTTGCTTAACATCTACGCTTTCTTGCTTAGAATCTTTTTCATCTTTGCTTCCTTCGTCTACTTTTTTTTCATCACCGTTATCTGTATTTTCTGGTTTTGATTTATCCTTACTCTGTTCTTCGCCTTCTTCTGATTTAGTAGACGTCTTGTTTTCTTCTTGCTTTTTGTTATCTTTCATACCGTTACCTGCAAGTTTTTGCAAAACATCAGATGCAGTAACGTTATCAGGGCCATTTTCATTATTAGCATTTTCAGATGCGTTTAATACAAACGCAAAGAATACAGCATTTATTAGACTAATTTTTGTAATATATTTCTTCATGAAAACCTTCTCTTTCCTATCGATAGATTTCCGTCCTTTATAAGTTAATTCTACTACAATATAGTTAATATTTAGTTAACATCATCTTTTTTTTGTTGATATAAGATATAATCACAGTCGAGATCGAGTAAAAAAAATAAACAGATAATCTGAAAATATTACTAAAAGCGTATACAATAGTCACACTGCAAAACTGATTCAATACAAAAAGGTATAATTTAATGTAGACTTATTCATACATGATTAAGTCAATCAAATTTTATAAGTCTACTTTTGTTCTTTTTTTTTGGATAGTTTGCCACTATTTATAGCTATCTTTTTGTTTTGCAAGAGGTCTTATGTATCTTTTAGGATATTTCCTTTACTATATTTTCGACAACTTTCTTTGCATCACCAAGAACCATCATAGTGTTTGCTTGGTAGAACAACGAATTATCTATTCCAGCATATCCAGACGCTAGAGATCTTTTTATAAACAAAACCACTTTAGCCTTTTCGACATCTAAAATTGGCATTCCGTATATAGGTGAAGTAGGATCATTCTTTGCTGCTGGATTTGTTATATCATTTGCCCCAACCACTATAACAGCATCTGTTGCTCCAAAATCGTGGTTTATTTCGTCTAGTTCAAATACGTCTTCATAAGGTATATTGGCTTCTGCTAAAAGAACATTCATATGTCCAGGCATTCTTCCAGCGACCGGGTGTATGGCATACCGTACAGTAGTTCCATTTGATTTAAGTATGTCTGCCAATTCTTTTAGCGTATGTTGAGCTTGTGCAACTGCCATTCCGTATCCTGGAACTATTATGACTGACTCTGAATTCCTAAGGATAAAGCCAGCATCTTCTGGAGCACAAACTTTAACGTTTCCTTTTTCTTCTTTTTTTTGAGATACTTGCTCTTTAGATCCATTTCCAAAGATAACGCTAATAAGCGATCGATTCATAGCCTTGCACATAATATCGCTCAGTATTGCTCCAGAAGTTCCGACTAATGCTCCAACAATTATGAGAACATTGTTATCAAGTGTGAAACCGATACCAGCTGCAGCCCACCCAGAATATGAGTTAAGCATCGAAACGACAACGGGCATGTCTGCACCACCTATTGGCATAATCATAAAATAACCTAATGCAAATGATAACAGAATAATAGCCCCCAAACTTGCTATATCCTGAATATTAACAAACATTAAAGTTGAGAACAGAATAAGGATGCCAATTAATAAGTTAATTTTGTTTTGATGTTTAAAACGATGAGTTCCTTTTATTAAGCCACTGAGCTTTGCAAATGCTACGATAGATCCTGTAAATGTTATAGCACCTATAGCCGTTCCAAGTGATAGCTCAACTGAATTTAATATTGGCATCATATCTTCAGTTGTTATAATGTCAAACATCTCTGGAGATGAGAATATAGCGCATGCTATAAAAACTGCAGCTAAGCCGATAAGACTGTGAAAAGCTGCGACCAACTGAGGAAGGGCTGTCATATTAATCTTCTTGGCGATAATATAGCCTATAGTACCGGCAATAAGAATTGCAGATATCGTATATGTGCTAGCCGACAAATTAAAACTCGACATAGCAAAGTGTGCGATAGCTATAAGAGCCATTCCAGCAATCCCATATTGGTTTCCGCGTATTGCTGTTGAAGCCGATGAAAGACCTCTTAGTGCCAGTATAAATAAAACACTACTTATAAGTTGAGCTATCTCAAATATATTCATAATCGCCTACCTATTTCTTCTTGTTAAACATTGAAAGCATGCGCTTTGTAAGCATGAATCCACCAACGATATTTATAGTAACGAGAAACACAGCTGCTACACCCCATATAAACGTCCAGTCATTATATCCTGGAATTTTATCAATTAACGCAGCATCCAGAGCTATTACTATAATGACACTAGATATCGCATTTGTAACTGACATTAGCGGGGCATGAAGAGCGGGGGTAACTTTACTTATTACGTAGTATCCAACAAAGCACGCCAAAACAAAAATTAAAAGTGTTTCTATAGATATCATTACAAAGCCTCCAATAATCTTGTATTTACCGTTCTGCCTTCGTATGTTATGAGTGTTGACTTTATTATCTCATCATCGATTGACAGAATATCATTATTCTCCTGCATTCTGTTATGAAGTAATTCTAAGAAAGCAGCTATATTTTTGGCATACATCCTTGATGCATCGTAAGCTATTGAGTTTAAAATGTTTTCGAATGATATGATTCTTATCCCTTCGAAATCGACTATATTTCCGTGTTCTGTTAACTCACAATTGCCTCCACTCTTAGATGCTAAATCTATAATTATGGCATTATGTTTCATAAGCTTTAACATATCCTGCGTTATAATTTTAGGGGCTGGCCTTCCTGGAATTTGGGCAGTTGTTATCACTATATCTTGTGAAGATATAACGGACTTAAGTTTTGCTTCTTGCGCCAATTTATATTGTTCGCTCATTTCCTTTGCATATACGCCATCGGTCTTTTCATCAGATTCGACCTCTATAAACTTTGCACCAAGACTCTCTACTTGTTCCTTAACCGATGTTCTAACATCAAAGGCTGAGACAACCGCTCCCAGTCTTTTTGCTGTTGCTATTGCCTGAAGTCCTGCAACACCAGCCCCTACGACTAATACCTTAGCAGCCGGTATCGTTCCTGCTGTTGTCATCATAAGTGGGAAAGCGCTATTCGAAAAATGCGAGGCCTCAATAACAGACCTATATCCAGCAAGACTTGCTTGAGATGAAAGAACATCCATATACTGAGCTCTTGTTGTTCTTGGTATGAAGTCTAAAGCAAATGACGTAATAGATCTAGAATTCAAGCTATCTATAAGCTTTGAATTATTAAACGGATCCATTATTCCAATTGCAATTAGATCTTTTTTAAAGTGCTTTTTATGTGAGTTTAAGTCTACTGATAAAAGTATATCGAAGTTATCCATTTCTGATTCATTGCGCGCTCCAGCCTGAATATACTCGCCATCAAAGAATCCAGCTTCCCCACCAGCACCACTTTCAAAGAAAACTTCAAATGAAAGTAATTTTAACTTTTGTACAACATCTGGTGTAATTGCTACACGTCGTTCAACTAACTCGTCCTCTCTCGGAATTAATATCTTCATGCACAACAAAACATAAAAAGCTAATAACACAATTGTATCACTGAGATGTATGTTTAGCAATGCAGCTGTAATCAATAGTACTGACAACAACCTTAATCACATAAATAGTGATGGCTAATAATATCAGTTGCTATACAGTACAAATCAATAGCAAACGGAGGGAATTGTTCTGGACAGTGTTGCTATTAATACATGCTTATAATGATGCTTGTTAATGCCAGTATTGTTGCGTTGTGCATAAGCATGGTGAGCCAAGCGCAATTCCAACAGCCTGCTTAAAGATTGTCTTATACATATTTATTATCCTTACATGTAGTTATATATACCTTCAGTAAGAAAGGATGTGGCACTGCCACCATTTTTTCAAAAAAATATAGTAGTAGTATTATGGCTGCTGTACTACGGCTGTCGTACTATGACATCCACTTGTTCAACTTGCGTGGAAGGTGGCTTAGATTTTGTTGCTGTAAACTGTAATTTTTGTTGATTATTCGCTGTTTAGAGCTTTGTTTCTATGTATGTTCTGTTGTATAATAAAGACAGTTTATATTTGTTTTACCAGAAAAAAGTGTTGGCAGAAGAACAGCAATACGCAACAAAAGAGTTTGGACCAAAAATAGTAGTAGTTGGAGTCGGTGGTGCGGGAGGCAATGCAGTTAACAATATGATTCGTTCGAATCTTGAGGGTGTTACTTTTGTTGTTGCCAACACAGATGCACAAGCTTTGAGACAATCTCTTGCAGATGAGTCCCAAAGAATTCAACTTGGTCTTAATATGACTCAAGGATTAGGAGCTGGATCAAAACCAGAGGTTGGAAAAGCCGCAGCGGAAGAGTCGGCCGAAGATATTTTGAAATATATAGATGGCGCAAATATGTTGTTTATAACTGCTGGAATGGGCGGTGGAACCGGCACAGGCGCTGCACCAGTTATTGCCAAAATAGCGCGAGAAGCAGGTATTTTAACTGTGGGAGTTGTCACAAAACCTTTCTTATTTGAAGGTTCGAATAGAGCAAAATCAGCAGAAGGTGGTATTGAAGAACTGCAGCAATATGTTGATACATTGCTTGTTATACCAAATCAAAATTTATTTAGGTTAGCTACAGATAATACAACATTTGCAGATGCATTTAAGATGGCTGATAATGTTCTTTATTCTGGAGTTAGAGGTGTTACAGACCTCATGATAATGCCAGGACTTATAAATCTCGATTTTGCAGATATAAGGTCGATTATGAGCGAAATGGGAAAGGCCATGATGGGGACAGGGGAAGCGGAAGGAGAAAGACGAGCATTAGACGCAGCAGAAGCTGCGATTTCAAACCCGTTGTTGGATGATGTTTCGTTGCAAGGCGCGAAAGGTATACTTATAAATATAACTGGCGGTTATGATATGACTTTGTACGAAGTTGATGAAGCTGCTAACAGAATTCGTGAAGAGGTAGATCCTGATGCTAACATAATTTTTGGTTCAACATTTGATGAAAGACTTAATGGGCGCGTCAGAGTATCTGTTGTCGCAACAGGAATTGGTGTTAACAAAGACTCGGTATTTAAGGCTAGAGAAGCATCAGCATTTGGATTTGGCAAAACAGATATACCAGTAACGAAAAGGTATGATAATAATTCTTCTAACGGAATAGAACATTCCGGTACACACGACATTGCACCACAAGAAATGCAACAATTACAACAAGATGATGAAAAAATCTACGAACCTAGGTTCGAGCAAGACTACCAAGCGCCAACAAAAAAGAGAACATCTTTTTTCGAGAGATTTTCAAGATCAAGGCATACAGAAAAACCGCAACAAGATAAAAGATTTGAAGAAGAAAAGATAGAAATGCAACAAAACTCAGAAAAAGATGATGACTTTGAAATCCCTTCATGCTTTAGAAGACGAAAGTAGGACGTGTATATAATAATCACAATACTTATAGTAGGCGGAATTTCATTAGCCGCCCTCGCTTCATCATCGTTTAGCAAATTATTAAAAGAACAAATTCGCGTAGATAGATCATATTATGAATCAGGCTTCTCGCTAAATAACGAATATAATAACATACATCCAAGTAAAACCGACACCGTTATAAAGTTTTTTATTTTAGAGGCTTTACTAATAGTTATTTCATT
The DNA here is from genome assembly GCA_017481035.1 of Alphaproteobacteria bacterium. Classification (GTDB taxonomy): domain Bacteria; phylum Pseudomonadota; class Alphaproteobacteria; order RUG11792; family RUG11792; genus RGIG4729. Next base: position 9,920 of record JAFUQI010000040.1, read on the forward strand.
CTTTGTTTGCTGTTATATATATGGTGTGTGCGAAATGTCAAAGCTTTTGATTGTAATATTTTGCCTCATTGTCTGTTTCATTATGCAAAAATATAAATTTTAACATAATATTTTTATTTTGTTAATTCATACAACATCTTATCTTTTAACGTCGTATATTAACTCATTATTGTTTAGACTCGATATTATTAATGCTAAGTGAGATATATTAAAAACCTCTAGCTCTAATTCAATATTAACTTGTCCATTTGCAGGTTTACCTATTTTTAAATTTGTAATTTTTGAATCTTGCTCTTCTACTATGTTTGCTATTTTTGATAAATTTCCTTGCTGCTGGCCTATAATCGCTGATAACTTTGTCTTGTATTTCATACCTTCTAAGAAAGCTTTTTGGTCCCAACAAAGAGAGGTTATTCTTTTATATGTTGTATTTTGATGAATATATTCTGTATGGCATTCGTCTATGTGTATTTCTATTCCATTATCATATACAATACCTATTAATTTGTCTCCTGGGACTGGCATACAACATGAAACTTGAATAATTGGCATATCTGGTAATCCGGTAATAAATGAATAGCTAGATATATTATTACTGATGTTTATATTGTTGTTTCCTTGATTTATGTTAATAATATTGTTGCAAGTGTTTTTGAGATTGTTAACAGTTACTTCTGATGATCCGATAGCTTCAAATAAACGATTTTCAGTATTAAAATTAAACATATTTGCAATTTTGATTGTTAAGTCTTTCGTTTTTTCTATAGATTGAGACATTAAAAAATCATCAAAATTACTTCTTCCAATAAAGATAAGACGTTCTTTTTCTGTTCCATGTAATGCTTTGCGAATAGCTAGTTTCGCTCTGTTTGTATACACGTATTGCTCCCAATCAGGTCCAGGAAATATAGATTTACTGGTAACAACCTCAATTTGATTGCCATTTTCTAACTTTGTATTAAAAGGAACTGCATTTCCATTCATAAGTATAGTTTCTGCATGATTTCCAATATCTGTATGTATTGCGTAAGCAAAATCTAAAACAGTTGATCCAATCGGAAGCTCAAAAATTTTACCTTTAGGAGTTAGACCGAAAACTTTATTAATTGAAATTTTATGTTTTGATTTTTTCAAAAAATCTGAAATTTTCGTATTACTATTTATAATACTTGCAAGATTGTTAAGCCACTGGTATTCATTTTTATTTTTTGCTTTATCTTTTGTCTTATAATCCCAATGAGCAGCAATTCCATATTCTGCAGACATATGCATTTCATGTGTCCTTACTTGTACTTCAATACGTTTCCCAAACGGTCCTATTATGCTTGTGTGCAAAGACTTGTAGTTGTTATTTTTTGGCGTGCTTATATAATCTCTAAAACGACCTGGAATAACAAGGTAACTTCTATGAATAATGCCTAAAGCCTTATAACATGAGCTAACGTCATTAACAATAATTCTAAAAGCCATAATGTCTGATAATTGTTCAAATGATATGCTTCTTGTATTTAATTTTTCCCATATAGAATGTGATGTCTTAAGGCGTCCATTAATTGTACATTCAATATCAGCTTTTAAAAGTAAGTCGTATAATGTATTCTTTATGTTTAAAATTGTTTCTCGGGACAATACAAAGTATTGGTCAATACGAGTATTTAAAGAATTATAAACATCTGGATACAATTCTCTAAAAGATATTTCTTGAAGTTCATCCTTCACTTTTGAAATACCTATTCGTTCTGCTAGAGGAGCATATATATCAAGCGTTTCTTTCGCGATTATATGCCTTTTTGATTTGCTATTTTTGAAGTGTAGTGTTCTCATGTTATGCAACCTATCTGCTAGTTTTATAACCAAAACTCTGATATCAGATGCTGCTGCAATTAACATTTTTTTAAAATTTTCTTGTTGTTCTTCGTACAAGCTTAATTCTGAAAATTTAGATAACTTTGTAACTCCATTTACAATATTTGCAACGTCACTTCCAAATTGCTCTACAATATCATCCGTTGTTGTATCGGTATCTTCAATTGTATCATGTAAAATTCCAGCTATAACAGTATCTTGATCCATCTTCATTGATATTAGGATTTCGGCTACCTCCAACGGATGACATATAAATGGATCACCCGAATCACGCATTTGAGTGCCATGCTTTGTAATAGCGAATGTATATGCATTTTTTATTAGCTTTTCGTCTAATTCTGACTCATACTTTTTCATTCGGTTAATGATGTTTGTACACGTAATCAAAGCAAACCCATAAGCATAAATGTGATACTTTTATTTTAAAATTTTATCATAAAAATTTCTGCAATTTTTTCTTTTAAATTCGTTTTCAGATTGGCAATATCACGGTGTTATCAAGCTGTAGAAAATCTATGATTTTGTATAACAGTTATTTTTAAATATAATTTTATGAGATGCTTAGCGAGGCTAGAACCAATAAATAAAAGTTTCTTGATATAATTTTCTTATTCGATTGGTTGTTCGCTTATTTCGATCATAGGCTCTTCATCAATAGACTCGCTGCTAAGTATTTTATCAACCTGCTGATCCATTGTTTGTTGCTTTGTTTCCGGCAATTTTGATATATTACTTTGTTTCCTTGTTCGTTTTTCTTGTTGCTTTGGGGCTTCTTTTTTTTGCTTGTTATCATTTTGCTTTATTTTTTTGTTTGATATTTGCTTTTCTACATGTTGTTCGATTTCATCTTCCTGTTCAACAACATCATCTTTTTCTTCGTTATCATCTGTTTCTTGTTGTTCATTTGTTTTTTTCAAAACTATATCCTGATCTGTGTCAGGAATTTCGACATTTCCAATGCTGTTTTCAACAAGCACAGATTCGTTAGCAACAGATTTAACGTATTCTGAAATTTCAGGCATTTCCCCTGGTGTATCTGGTATTTTAAGTGTTGTAATTGATGGGTCTCCTGGTTTTTTGGGAAGAGATGCTGTAACTCCTGCGGAAACTTTTGCTATCTTCCCTGAACTTAACGGAACTCTAAAAGTTAAAAGATTCTCGTTTTTATTTAGGTTATCTACGCTGTTAGATGTTGATTTATATTTCTGTATAAAACGAAGAAGAGACCAGTTGCCAACACATATAATACGAGCGGTATTGCCTTCTATTTCTATATCTGGATCATTTTGATCGTAAGTTGGTTTATCTGCTTGTTCATCTCCATCCGCCCATCTTAATGCAAATTCCATTGGTTCTCCAAAGAACCAAGTTCCTGTCTTGTCTTTATTGATTTCTTCAATTATTGTGTCTCCATTTGGTTTAAACGATTTATCGACAAGGTAATCTGTATTTTTTTCCTCTCTTTTGTTTAATCCAAATCTAAACTCTAAGCGAACCTTCATTCGCTCGCCTTGTTTTTTTAATGATTCTCCAAAGAATAATTTTAGATCGTGTACCTTTTGCAGAAATTCGTATGGTGGTTTTCCGTCATCTCCAAGTTGGTATATTTGATCTAGAATAGCTTCTGGTGTCCCTCCATATTCATCATACATTTTAAAGAACACGTTAACAGCTTCAAGATCAGCTTCTTGAGTTGTTCTCTGCGTCTTATCATAGTTTGCAAATGGATATTTCCCATCAAGATGTTTTTTATAGTAATCCATCAAAGATTCATAACGTTTTATGTTTCTATTCCTAATTAAGATTTCTGCACGAGATAATATTCCGCGTTTTATTTCTTTAATGATATTTAGGAAATAGTCACCAGATTCTCCGGATATATCTTTTAATTGTATTTTTGTTGTAATGTTATCTAGATTATATGTATTTAATGTTGTCTTAATAAACTTTTCCAATGTTGTGATTGAACTTGTTGGATCTCGTTTTTCCATTGAACGAAGTGCTTCTACTATCCTTGTCCACTTTGAAAGTTGTTCTCGATTTGTGTAGTTCTTATCATAAACAACTTCTGAGTTTAGAAAATCTACTATTGTTGCAGCAAAGTCTAATCCAAGTCGTGAAATCATATTGCGTTGCAAACGCAAGTAGTTTTTTAATTCATCTATATCGGACGACGAATAAGCCTTAAGGCCTGCTCCCATTTCGCCATTCCAAAAATTAAAGCTAATATTTCCCGGAATATAAGGTTTCTGATTGTCTAAGAGTCTATCAATATGGTTAAGCAATGAACTACCAACCGTATTAAGTATACTTCGAAGATTTCCAAATACAAATGCAAATTTATCGTCCCTTAAAATTTTAAGCAAATTAACAAGTTTTGGTGCAACTGTTTTAAGTTCTACGACTTGTTTTTGCAAGATTTCCTCAGATGTAAGTTCTGATGTCAATCCATCAGGAGCATCGACAAGGCTCTGCGATTTTGCAATGAGACCTGTAATAACAGCACACATATTTGATTTAGCTAAAAGTGTAATTCCTTCCTGCATAGCTCTTGGGAAATCTTTGATCCCAACGGCAGCAAATTGTTCGTATGATTGACCGATTTCATATGCATATTGAACCAACTCATCGTCCCAAAAAATCATTTTTCCTTCTGGTATATTTGATATAAGTTTATAATCTTCTGGGATGCTCATAAAAAATTCCGAACATAAAGATGACAGACATTTTTCCATTCGAAATAGGCCACTTGTTAGGGACTCTTTTTCTTTCTTATTTGATATGTTAATTTTTTTTGCTTTTGTATCGTTTTTAAGCGAGCTATTGAATTCCTCAAGTTTTGATTTAAGGAAGCCAAAATTAACAGCAGTAACATCTAACATATTTTGAGCTGTTTCTTTGCCAAACACCCCTTCAACTCCATCAAGCAAAGAATCAAACTCTTTGTCAGATTCAAATGTGTTTTTATCAAGCCATGTTTCCCCCTCTTTACCAAGCTCTGCACATACAGCTGTTAGATCCTTTGAAAACTTTAATAAAGTTGAACAATCAGGGATGTCTTTAAGGTTTTGCCTCGTTAAGCCAGAGACAAATCGATTCAAATAAGAGACTAAGCTATTTTTGGAATTATTGGTAAATATAGCATCCAAATAATTTTGAAAAAGTCTTAGCAACGTTTTGTATGCTGTTTGCTTATATGGTTGCAGATTAATTGCAGGGAAAGGTGTATTCATCAAGATGCTTCTAAAGTGTTGATAATTATCCAAGAAATCTTTTGGCAAATTTCCATTGAACGTATAATCTATCAGGTCATTCAAATCTTGTGGATCAGCTGAGGTTCTCAATGAATCAAACTTTGTTATATAGCGCTCTAATTCTAAGAGTCCATTAACATAACTTTTTAGATAATTATATTCCTTACTGTTATATGGATTTAGTAACTCTGCAATGCTTTCTGATTTATTTTCTGGAGTCATATTCAAAAGTTCTTTTGATTTTATAATGAGGTTCGTATAGATTGTTCTCACAATGACTCTTTGATATGACGTACGCAAAGTCTCTGTTAGTTCATTATTAATAGAACTGAACCAAGAGGCAGGAACAAAAACAGAAGACAATCGAGCGCTATTTATTTGCTGCATTAAAGATAGCAGGTGAGACGTACACTCTGCTAATATTTCATTTCCATTTTGTTTCAATCCTTTTTGAGTTAGATCATCTGCATTTCTGATTAACGACGATATCTTAAATAATGAAGGATAAATTTTATCTCTAGCAAATTTTAATTGATCGTTAGCGCTAAATAATCCGTAACTTCCAATTATAACAAATGCTGCTGTTGATATCTTTGAAATCATTATTGTTTTATTCGTCTGTTTCAATTTTGTTTTAATCGGTGCTGCGAGTCCATCTTCGGCAAAAACCTTCTTTAAAAGCAGGTCTTCAAAAAAGAAAATGCGCTTTGGTGCAGATTGCTCATTAGTAAAAGTTATTGACGTTGTTCCTGCTTCATTAATATTTGCGTCAGGTGTACCAAGTATGGCCATTGACTCATCTGTTAAGTTATGATTGTCGACGCTCAAGAGAGGCACCATCTTACTGTCCCCTGTGAAATAAAAACCTCTAAAGAAAAATCTATCTTCAGATGATGATTTAAAAATTGTATCAATATATACTTTAAGAGCGGACTTTATTGTAATCAATTCACTTGGGAATACAAATATTCCATCTCTTGTTGTTTGTGAAATATTTTCTGCAAATATTTCCATCCTTATAGAATTCAGTTCATTCTCAAACTCAGAAAAACCATCTTCAAAAATTTGGCTATTATAAATAATATCCAACTGGTAAGGCGATGACCAACCAAGCATGTTAGATCTATTCCGAACTGGTATTTCTGAACAGAAACTTTGAAAACCAGGAATAACGTCTGTCTTTGTTATTAAGACATATATTGGCAATTTTAATCCGATGTAGCTTTGTGCATAGCTTAACTTTCGTGATATGTATTGTGCTCTTTTGCTTATATCCTCAAGAGTTAATTTGTCTTTTCCATAAAGTTCTGTAGCCGGAATTGTTAAAATTATTCCATTTAAAGGTCTTGCGCTTCTGTATCTTGACAAAAGGTTGAGCATAACATCCCAATTATTATTGATGTCACATATCTCTCCGTTTGCCAAAAAATCTTGTCCTTTGATGTCAAGTATAATCCCGTTTTTTAAAAACCACCAGTCACAATGCGGATCTGAATCTTCATGCGACTCTCTTGTAAAGCCGCTCATAAGTGATGATTTTCCAGAACTTTCAGTACCTACAATCATATACCATGGAAGCTTATACTTGTAACCAATACCTAAAGAGTTACTTAAATAATCCATAGCTTTGAAAAATGATTTAACTATATTATTAGACCTTATATAGCCTTTCCCTATAAGGTATTTGTTTAACTTTTCACCTATTGGCAAAGGATAAGAAACGCTTGTTTTGTCTTGCTTTTCTTCTTTGTTTTTAGCCAAAATAGCAGAAGGAGGAATATCGATAATACGCTTTGATTTTCTTTCCGCTCTTTTCATCGAAACAATCGTAAAGATTGTAACAAATAACATAGATAGAAACGCAATTGACAATACAATAGATATTATTACAGGCAGTGAACTTGCTCCGCTTTTAATCTTTATCAATATACCATTAATGAAGTTATTTAAAAACTGCACTAAATCCTATCCACATTTGGATAAAACAATCTCATTGTAATCTTCCGATATTCTATAAAATTCTGCAAGAAGATTATTACAAAATATCATATTGCCAACTATATCTAGCTGGCAACTTGTTAAGGTTTGATTACAGGTCTAAAGTTGAAACATTAGCCCAAAATCTATTTAACGTTTTAATAAAGTCTAAAGCTTGCTCGAATGAATGTTCGCTATGTTCGCTTTTAAACTTTTTCACATATCTGTTTAATTCGGCTTCAACTTTTTCGCATAGTTTTAATGCTTTGTCAGTTAATTTTATATATGTAACTCTTTTGTCATGTTCTGATGGCATTTGTTCAATATAGCCAGTCGACGTTAATTTTCCCATGTTATAGGATGGATTCGTGCCTATATAGAACTCTCGTGAGATTACTTCTCCCATTGCAATCACGCTATCGGACACATTAATCAACATAAGTAATTGTGTTGCATTTATATCCGCAACAGACATCCTATCCAGTATTCCTTTAACAACCTCTAAAAAAAGTTTTTGATTCATTGCCGCGCAAAGCGTAAACTTTATATGGCTTTTATTCATAGCATTTAGTAAGTTCTTTACCTCTCTATTTATAGTTTACATTAAAGTAGTTAAATAATAGTTAACACTTCTATTTTTTTGTAAAAAATTTTTGTTAATATAAAATTTATAAAACATGAGAAATAGAGTAAAGTTTTACTCTATTTCTGTTATTGTTGCACCAGGAAACTTTTCCAATACATTTTCTATTAACTTTGATTTTTGATCGTTTAATGGTTGAACTTTTTCACCCATAATACTTTCTAATTTTGAGGCTAATTTACTTTGGTTATTTGTAGATTGCGTGTTGATAACATTGTTTTCCGTATCCTTTATCATTAATGAATCTATTTTAGGAAACGAAGCTGTATGTGCCATAATTACTATTGCCGCATTTAGAATAAATTCTGGATGTGTTGAGTTTTTGATAGTTTCTGTTTGCTTTAAAAATATTTGCCACAAATATAAAAGGTTTGAGAGATTATATTCGCTATTCTTGTTCTTTGCTGTATCTACTATAATTTTATATAACATTGTTTGAAGTTGTTTGTATATAGCAAAAGGATCAGCATTATTTTGAATTAATGATTCTGATATTTTTATTGCTTCTTCAGTTTTACCAAGCAATATGTGATTAAGAAGCGCTTTAATCTCACAAATTCGAGCACTACCTAAAAGTTTTGTAACGATATCTACATTTATTGTTTTTGCATCGCCTAGGCTCATAATAGCCTGTTCTATTATTGATAGAGCATCGCGCACTGATCCTTCCGATTCTTCTGCGACAATACTGGCAGCATCTTTTTCTAAAAGTATACCCTCCTTTTCACAAATATTTATTAAATAAAGCGATAAAACATCATGTGTGATTGGTTTAAGTTGGTATGTCATACATCTAGAAAGTATTGTCTCTGGAATCTTGTTTAGCTCTGTAGTCGCAAATATAAACTTAACATGTGTTGGAGGTTCTTCCAATGTCTTCAATAACGCATTAAATGCACTTTTAGATAACATATGAACTTCATCTATAATAAATATTTTGTATCTGCCTTGAATAGGTGCATACTGCGTCGCGTCTATAATTTCCCTTATATCATCAACCCCAGTCCTGCTCGCTGCGTCAAATTCCATAATATCCATATGCTGATCAGAGTCAATCGCAATGCAAGATTTACACACACCACAAGGCGTAGATGTTATATCTGTCAAACCATCAATGCCAAGACAACTTAAACATCTTGCAAGTATCCTTGCCGTTGTCGTCTTACCAACCCCCCTGATGCCATGAAACAAAAAAGCATGAGGAACCTTTTTGGCGTCAAGACACGATTTCAGCGATGATGATAAAGTATCTTGCCCTATTAGGTCACTCAATAATTTTGGTCTGTACTTCCTACTCAATACAATATAATGTTCAGCCATTTTCCCAATGCAAACAAAAATCAAAACTTAATAAGTCTACAAAAAAACTTATAAGATTTTAAAATCTAACATTAGAATAACCTTTCTACAATTGCTATGTCAAAACATAAAAACTCCCATAAAGGTTTAACTAATTTTTTAACATATGTTCTATATCTTTTATATCTAAGTTAAGACATGTTGCTATTGTTTCATTATCAAACCCTTTTGATTTCATATTCCTAGCTATTTCTAATGTCTTATTGTTAGCCCCTTCTTTCAATCCTTCCTCCTTACCCTTCTTTAATCCCTCTTCTATACCTTCTATTCTACCTTCTACCTTACCTGTTATTCTTCCTTCTAGTATACCTTCTTCTCTTGCTAGTGTTGTTTCACTTATCATATCATTTAATGTTTGTCTCCTAAGGTCGGCTATC
>JAFUQI010000041.1 GCA_017481035.1 Alphaproteobacteria bacterium
CACCAATTAGATAGATCTGTTATATTAGATATATCTATAGTTCCTTTATTAGTTAGAGTACTACTATAATTGATATCTATATAACTACTACCTTTTAATGTTATAGTTCCTTTATTGTTTAATTTAGCCCTATTCCATAATTCTAATGCTCCATTATTAATATTTATGGTACCATTATTACTAGTATAATTATTATTAAGACCTAATATACCATAGTTATCTATTATAACATTACCATTGTTAGTAAATGTATTATAACAGTCTAATACAAAACAATAAACACTAGTATAGTTTGTTATTAACTTTAATGTATAATCTTTATCAATAGTTACTGTATTATTAGCTTCCCAACCTATATTATTGTTACTACTTCTATTAAACACATATGTATTATCTTCTTCTGTAGACCAATAGTTATAATCTGTTTCTGTAGGAACAGATGGTGTACTACCTATAGTTATAGGATTATCTACTTCTGTATAATTACTACTATATACTTCTCCTATACTGCCCCCCCCAGTATAGCTAAGTATAATAATACTTTATATTTATTAATTATTTTAGACATATCTATATCCTTTCGTCTAATATCATTACATATAGGATAACAGATAAAAGTTAACAGAAGGTTAATGGAGATTGTTGATAAAATGTTATTGCCAAAAATAAGTTTGAAAGATAAATTGAAAAGAAAAATTTTATCATTTAGAATTTTGTTATATTATATTATGCACACGATAAGTTGAAACTACTTCCACAAATTCAAGATAACTTAGACATAAAAATAGACTGCAAATCTATAGGTAATGCAGTTATAAGGAAGGCAACAATTACAGAATCTATATCAGATTTATTTTGTGCTGATGTATTTATACAAACTACAGAAGACATTAACATTGAAAACGTTATTAATACTGCAGCCACTGTATCTATAAAGTATGAAGATTCTATACGTTATTTTTCTGGTATCATTGAAGTCGCTACATTTGAAAATGTCGTATCAACAAACGACAAATTTTCAGATAGCATTTTATATATAAGAATTGTACCTAGCATAGCTAAATTATCATATTCAACAAAGTTTAGATCTTTTCAAGATACATCTGTAAAAGGCATATTAAGTAATGTTTTAAAAGAATCAAATATATCTAATTTTAAAATTTTATTGAATTCAAACGGTTTAACAAATAAAGACTTTTGTGTTCAGTATGGAGAAAGTGATTTGCACTTTGTGTCAAGAATAATGGAAGAATCTGGTATTTTTTATTATTTTGAACATCACCCACAGAATGAACAGTTAATTATATCTGATACAAGTATATCATCACCAAAAATTAAGAGACAACTAAATGTGATGAAGTTATACTCAGACGCTACGATATCTCCAACTCTAGCCTATAATGTTTCTCTAACAAAGCTGCTTGGCTCCAAAAAAATTAACACCAACTTTTTTGACGCAGAAAAAGGAGAGGTAATTAATGGATCCTACAATGATAATTCGAAAAAAAATTTAATTGGAGAAAATGAAATTTACAACAACATTTTTAGTGACAAGGCAGAAGGCGACAAGATATCAAAAACAACTTTAGAAAGTTTGAATTCATGCCTAACACAATTAAAGGCTAGCACTTTCTGTCCAGAACTTTTTCCTGGTTCAAGATTTACATTAAGTGGATCAAAAACAACATCTCATAATGGCGAATTTTTTGTTACGTTTGTAAAACATACTATAAACCAAATTCCAGATACCGAAAATCCACCTCACAAATATACAAATTCAATTGTAGCAATTCCTTCTGATATACCATATAGACCAACAGTTAGACATTTTAAGAATAGAATATACGGAAGCCAAACTGCTACGGTTACAGGTGTTTCCGGTGAAGAAATATTTTGCGATGAAAATGCTAGAATTAAAGTTAAATTTCACTGGGATTCAAGGTCTAAAAAAAACGAAACAAGCTCATGCTGGATTCGGGTTGCTCAAAATTTAGCAGGTTCAAAATTTGGAGGACTTGTTATCCCAAGAATCGGTATGGAAGTCTTGGTAACATTCCTAGACGGAGACCCTGATCAACCAATTGTCACCGGATGCGTATATAATGGATTGCAAAAACCACCAGCTGATTACACTAAGAAAAAAACAATTTCAACCTTCCATACAAAATCACTGAATGACAAGAATAATGGATTTAACGAATTACGTTTTGATGATAAAAAGGATTCTGAAGAAATTTATATTCATGCTCAAAAAGACCTAAATAAAGTAATAGAAAACAACATTACAGAAACCTTGAATGTCGGTTCCAAAAAAGTTACATTAGAAGGCACAGATACGTTAACTGAAAATCTATTATTAATAAAACATGGAAATGATAAAGTAACAATAAGCGAAGGCGATCAGTTGATTAGCCTAAATAAAGGAAACAGAACAATAACGCTAAAGCAAGGTAATCAATCAGTAACTTTATCAGAAGGGAATTTGACAATAGATGTTAAAGGAGAAATAAGCATTAATGCAAGCAAGGATATAAATATAACATCTAATGCAAACATAAATATAAAGTCACAAAAAGATACGTTAATTGACGCTCAATCTAACCTTAATATTAACGCTCAAAACAACGTTAGCATTATGGCAGCACAATACACATCAAAAGTTAAAACATCATATAAAATTGAATCTACGACCTATAATCTTAGAACTACCGCAGCTATAAATATATCAGGACAAATTATAGATATAAAATCAAATACAGCATTAAATATAGATGCTTTAGCAGCAGTCTTAAAAGCAAAGGCGACGATCAATCTAACAGGGACTGCAGGCGTTACAGTCTCAGGAGCGACAGTAGCTCTTGGTTGAAATCATGAAAAACATTCCAATTTTACAACAAAAAACAGAGTCAAAGCAAGCTATATTGATTGCGATTCTTAAATATATATATTTTTTTTGTTACAAAATCACTTTGCGACAAACATGCATCTAAATATGTAATGTATTTTATGTAAACTGAATCTAAAGGTATATTAATTTTTACATTTTAAATGGCGAAAATAACATATGCAATTAGCTTTGCATTTCTATCTTTTAATGTATACTCAATGGAAATTCAGGATGAAGTTGTAAAATACTTTAATAACAAACAAAGCGAAATTATAAATTTAATCGAAGAAAGAAGAGGAAATGAAAGCGAACTTACGGCGCAAGAAATTGCTATAGTACAACAAACAAATCCTATGGAATATTTTAATGACTATAAATATAGGTCTTTAATTTTCAATTGCGAATCAGATGAGCTTTTAAACTATATATTTCAAAGTGTATACAATGTTAATGGTATAGAAACAGTATTTGGATTATTATCGTTAAAACATATAGGCGATACATTTTTTACTCGTATTGTAAATATGCACTTTTGCAAATCATTAAAAACTGTTTGTAATTACTATATCAACTCAACGAACAAAACATGTCGACAAAGAATAAGGTTTGAGGATTTTTTATTAAATCCAAACCAAATTGTTACGGTTGTGACATCTTCGTTCATTAATGAGAGCAAAACAGAAAATACATTGCGAACGCTAATGGAAACTATATACAAACTTTACGGAAAAGATTTTGCTGATTTTATGGTACGGCACGCATTAGATTATCTTTATAGAGAATTGTTGCATGTTTTTATAAATCGAAACATTCTAAACGTTTTGAACACATATTCATATACACCAAATACGCTGATATTAGTTAAAGAAATAAGCGATTCTCGAATGATATATAGTATTTCAGGATTTTTTTCTGTAAATGGACATTTGCCAAAGAAATTTTTTTAAAGTTTTTGATAAAAGTCTTCAACAAAGTTGTGCAATAAACTTAGTATATCAATCGCTTCGTTTATTTTATCTTGGTTGCTAGACTTAATCACTATTATAAGTTTATTACGTTTATTTCTTGTTACTAACAAATACTCTTTATCGTTTGCTTCGTTAAATTTGTCCTGAATATCCAAAAGCGATGAATGTCCTATATTATTACCTATAAAAACATATGGGATTAATTTTGATTTCTTGTCTTTTATTTTTGATCCAAATGTTTTTTCTATTTTTGCACGACATTCAATATAATCAATACCAGATTCAACCTCTATAGATATTGTTGACAACATACTTCTTATATCTTTTATTGATTCTGGCATACTTAATGAAAACACTTCTAAATATTGTTTCAAAAAATCTACATCTATTGTTTTTGAGCTACTTATATAACCATTTACATAACTTTGAAAATTGTCGCATACTTTTTGAAGATTATCATTCTCAAGCTTTGGTAAACACGAATCACAAGCTCCTTTTAGTTGATTTTCACAATATTTGCATGTCGTATATACCAATACATCTTTGAAATAATTATATGCCGGAAGAGAATATAGTGACCAGTTTTTAGCAAAAAACTCAAATGCTACTGAATCGATAACTTTAATGTATTTGTAATAAAATATTTGTTTTAGTACGTTTAACATATCCAGTATTGTTCCAGAAGAGCTATACCTAAGGAAAATATAATTTCCTATTGACCAAGCTTTATTTCCCGGAGAATTCGTCGAATACAAGAATACATAAAAATCTTGAGAGTTTGATGAGCCATAAAACCTAAATACTTTATTTAAATCAATTATATCTTTACTTAGATTCTGATCAAAAACATTCTGCATAACCTCTTTTCGATTTTGAATTATATCAATGGATTTATCATAAAACTTGTCGTTTTTTTCAAGTACATCTTCAAACAAGTTATTGAATTCTGGCGTCATATATTTATGATCTTTTTGGTTGTTTAATAGTGTTTGTATAAACGTTAAACGTTCATCGTCATTCGTATTCTTTTCATTAAAAGATTCTTCAATTTTTGCTTGAAGCTCATCCGATAATTCGTGCTCAAAAAAAACTCTGGAAAACGCAGATGCAATTCTATTATAACTTACAGTTATTGATTTACCTATCGCATTACTATAAATGCTTGTTATAACAAAAACAACAAAGATCCAAGATCTCATTTCGTTATGCTATATCATCATTTGTATTTTTGTGCATCAATACATTAAGTTGCGCCTGAATTTTCGCAGCCTTTCGCTCAAGCAAAATAGAATTAAAGTCACAAATTTTTTGATCCTTTTGATTTTCTTTGGCTTTATCTATTTCAGATCTTATTCGATTTATTTCAGCTCTTAATCTCATTACTTCACTTTGTCCAACAGAAAAAAAAGCCATCACTAAAATATACGAAAGAAAATCTAGTATCATAATACAACATTATGCGAAATATTCAAGAAGAAAATACATTAACGATACAATTAGTGACTATGTAGTTTCAACGCTAATCGTAAGCCTATGACAAACGATATAGTTATTGAATCTGCGATACTACTAATATATGATTTGAAACTATTATTGCTGCACTAAATACATTTAAGTTGATCTCTATATTTTGCGGCAAGCTCGAAATCTAAGTTTTCTGCCGCCTCTAACATCAATTTTTCTATTTCTGCCTTAGTTAATTGAGCTTCATTAAGTGTTTGGTTTGTTTGTATGGGCTGATTTTTTATTATTGAGGTTGGAACTATACCATGCTGTTCGTTATATTCCTTTTGAATTTTTCTCCTGCGTTCAGTTTCATCAAGTGCTTCCTTCATTGATTTTGTAACCTTATCTGCGTATAAGATAACTCTACCATTAACATTTCTTGCGGCTCTTCCTATAGTTTGAACCAACGATGTTCTTGATCTTAGATATCCCTCTTTATCAGCGTCAAGAATTGCTATCAGAGCACACTGCGGAATATCTAAGCCTTCGCGCAAAAGATTTATCCCAACAAGAACGTCATAAACTCCTGCCTTAAGATCCTTTATGATTTCAATACGCTCAAGAGTTTCAGTATCCGCATGCATATACGTTACTTTAACGCCATGCTCAAGCAGATACTCTGTAAGATACTCTGCCATCTTTTTTGTTAGTGTGGTAACAAGTGTTCTATAACCTTCATTAGTTGTTTTTTGAATTTCGTTCATCAAATCATCTACTTGGTTTTCTGTTGGTCTTACAAAACATTCAGGGTCTAGAATGCCTGTTGGTCTTATCAATTGTTCAACGAGATTTTCTTTCCCGGATCTGGCTATTTCAAATTCTCCAGGTGTTGCAGAAAGATATACCGTGTGAGGTCTGAAAAAATCCCATTCTTCAAATTTCAAAGGCCTGTTATCCAAACATGAAGGAAGTCTAAAACCATAGTCGACTAAATTTTGCTTTCTTGATCTATCTCCCAAGTACATGCCTCGAATTTGTGGAACACTTATATGACTTTCGTCAACGACTATCATCGCATCTTCAGGAAGGTATTCTATAAGAGTTGGAGGAGGATCGCCTGGTTCCCTTCCAGTCAAGTATCTCGAATAATTTTCTATTCCGGAACAAGTTCCTGTCGTCCTCATCATTTCTATATCAAACAGTACTCGCTGTTCAAGCCTTTGTTTTTCAATAAGTTTTCCAGCATCATCAAATTCTTTAAGTCTTACTCTTAAGTCATTTTGTATATCAATTATAGCCTTATTTATAATTTCAGAAGAGGCTACATAGTGCGAATTAGAGAAAACTTTGATTTCGCTTAGCTTTCTGAGCTTTGTGTATGATGGATATTCGATCTCCGTTATCTCTTCGATATCGTCGCCCCAAAAAGTTAATCTCCAAAAAGTATCGGATTTATGCGCTGGAAATATCTCGATAGATTCACCTCTAGATCTAAATATACCACGTTTAAATTCCAAATCATTCCTTTGATACTGCAGATCAGCAAGTTTTCGACAAAGCTTTTGTGGAGATATCTTTTCTCCAACAGTTAGTTTGAATATAACGTCTGTATAGCTTTCAATTGGACCAATGCCATATATGCACGAAACGCTTGCGACTATAATCACATCATGACGTTCAAGGAGAGATCTCGTCGCTCCGTGCCTCATTCTATCTATTTCCTCATTAATTGCCGAAGTCTTTTCGATATATGTATCTGAGTGTGCTACATAAGCCTCTGGTTGGTAATAGTCGTAATAAGAAACAAAATATTCAACTGCATTATGCGGAAAGAATTCTTTCATTTCTGCATAAACTTGCGAGGCCAAGGTTTTGTTGTGCGTCATTATTAGAGTTGGTCTGTTAGTCTGAGCTATAACGTTTGCTATCGTAAATGTTTTACCAGAGCCAGTAACGCCGACCAGAACCTGATCTCTTTTATTGTTGTTTAATCCTGCAACTAGTTGTTTTATCGCTTTGCTTTGGTCTTCGGATGCCTTATATTCTGAGACCAACTGAAAATTCATTATTTTTCACGGAATATGATACGTCCCTTGTCAAGATCATATGGCGTCATTTCAATCTTCACCTTATCTCCAACCAGAACTCTTATTCTGTTTTTTTTCATCTTGCCAGATGTGTGTGCCAAAATTTTATGTCCGTTTTCTAATTCAACTCGAAACATTGCATTTGGTAAAACTTCGTTTACTATTCCGTTAAACTCAACTAAATCTTCTTTAGCCATCATTCAAAAAAAATAAAAATCATATTTACATATTAACACAAAATATAACGAAAGAAAAGTTTTTATGTTTTCTTATTTGCGTTCTTTAAAACTATCTAAAAATATAATCCTAGTTTTTTACAACAAAGCAATATTTTATACATTTTTGAATATTAGTTTTAAGTTTCAATTTAATCCATTTATCATTTATATAGTTTTGCTTCTTCGTTATAAAATCAGTGTTTGACATACCTTTATATAAAGTATAAACTGTAGATGAGTTGACTGATAGTCATTTGCAGGTTTGCTTAGCCAACCTGGACAGAGCAGAGATGCAGCATCCACAACTAGGTATTCTTGGGTTTTGACATTGGTCGACTCAATCTTTTTGTAATTAGGACGCATCAAAATGACAGAAGATAACATGTGGGAACTTTATAAAGCAACTTTACAAAAAATAGATCGCTCAAATATAGAACCTGTATACATAAAGCCGTTTACTACAAGTGTTATTTCGCGAGATAAAGTATATTTCAATCAATTCACACCGAAAGCAAATCACAAAGCATCTATTAATACACCTAACAGAAAGGAAAGAAGGAAATTTAAATCAGAAGCAACAATAGACCTTCACGGATTTTCAAGAGATGTTGATTCTGCATTGAATACATTTTGCTATAAATGCAGAATACAGAAATTAAAAATGATAACAATCATAACTGGCAAAGGAAGCGGAATCGTAAAAAATTTTACACAAATATGGATAGAACAACATCCGGAACATATAGAAAGCTTCTTCCAAATCAAAGATAGCAAAATGGAAAGCGGATCATTTGCAGTAACTCTCAGAAAATACAGGTAAAAACAACAAGCCTTACTTTTTTTGATATAATCAATATACTTGTTTTACCATACAAGCATGATTGCATTTGCATAAGTATGTGTTGTAAAATATTTTTTAGGATTTTTTAGGCAAATGTGAATGAAGAAAAATATATTAATTTCTGTAGCTTTATTACCAGTATTTAGCGGATATCTTTTTGCTGAAAACTTTCAAGATATAGCATTTGAAGATATCGAACGGGATAAAATATATGTTCCAGAAAGTGATTATGACGAAGATGGAAGAGTTTTATTCTTAACATCGAGAGCAGAGCGAGAATTTCTAAACGGATTAATTCGTTATTTTAAACCTAAAAAGATTTTAGAAATTGGAGTAGCTCATGGAGGAACTAGTTTAATACTTTTGAATGCCGCGAAAGATATAGGAGCAAAGGTTTATGGTATTGACATTGGAGATAAACTGGACGGCAAGCCAATAGGTCATATAATAAAAGAGAAAGAACCTGAATTATCGAAGTATCATCATTTGTATACACCCAACATAACTGCTGCTTTTATAGAAGAAATAGCAAAAGACAAAAAATTTGATTTTGTATTTATAGATGCGGCACATCAAGTACCAGGAGAGCTACTTGATTTTCTTATGGTTTTGCCATACTTAGAAGAAAACGCTATCGTTGTTTTTCATGATATAAGCTGCCCCTTTTCAAACAGCGGCAAAATAGCATACAATTGTTTTGTTACATGTTTAGCATTTTCAAATTTAAGAGGCGAAAAGTTTATACCTAAAAAAATAGACAAAGCTCCGTTTCGATATGCACGAGATCCAGGAATGCCAAATATCGGAGCTGTTAGATTAGATAGCAATCAAGAGAAGTTTTGGTATGATTACTTCCAAATACTAAGTGCAAAGTGGCACTATATGCCATCAGATGAACACATAGAACTTATGACAAAGTTCTTTGAAAAACATTATGGCAAGAAGTATTCCGAGATGTTTACAAAGATTGTAGAGAATCAGAAGTATAAATATTTTACAAAGCACGAACAACATA
>JAFUQI010000042.1 GCA_017481035.1 Alphaproteobacteria bacterium
AAAAGGCTGTTCGCATTATATCAATTCAGCTAAGCCTTACCTGTCAAGGCACGTTTCACTCTAAAGGCCATTGACAGCGGCTTGCTTCATTTATATTTCTTTCTTCGAACCTTTTTTCAAAAAAATATAGTAGTAGGTATAGTGATAAAGTGTTATATATACATGTTGCTTATAGTTAGTTGTTGTTAGTCGCCACTGGTTCCACTTACGTGGAAGGTGGCTTATGTTTGTGATCGATGCTATCATAATAACTATGTATTGTAATTATTGCATTGTGCATAAGCAGGCGGCGCCACGCACCATTCCCGCCACCTGCTATTAACATTTTGTTATCAATATGTTTGCTAATGTTAGTATTGTTGCTTTGACATAAATTAATAATTAAATCCTTTTTAGCGTATAGCGATAAAAACCACGATCAAAAAGCCTGACCGACACTTATGTATATATTAAACATTGAATCGATTTTTTTATTTGTTTTCGTATGTCTGCGTTTTGTTGGAAATGCTATATCAAACCTCACCGGCCCAAACATTGTATAATAACGTACTCCAACACCATAACCAAAAAGCATCTTTTTCATTGGATTCGGTGCTTTAGAATCATATACATTTCCACCTTCAAAAAACGATACTAAGCCTATTGTATCTGTAATCTTTATCCGTGGCTCAATCCCAAACTCGAACAAGGATTCTCCGCCATATGGTTTTTTATCGTCAGTTATTCTCCCAAGTTTCTGATATCCATATCCCCTTACAGAATTTGCACCACCGGCAAAAAAGAATTTATCTCGAGGAACATTGTTTTTATTCGCCCTTAATATTGATCCAAATTTTACGTATGCAGCCAATACAGCAGTGTTTTTAAATTTATTTTGTCGAATTGGAACATAAAGCGATGCCTTTCCCTCAAGTATCGATATATTTGTTAAGTTACCAAAATATGTTGTTAATAGCGCATTGCATCTGAACCCTTTCTGTGGATCAACATAATTTTTAGTTGTGTCTATATTCAATCCGATCGGCACACCAAAGGCATTAAATTTTTGATAGCTATTTGTTGGATTGTTAATTTTATCTTTCGTCTTTGATCTTTCATATAACATTCCTCCACCAAATCTAAAGTGCTTACTAACATCTTGCCAAGATATTGTATCTAATCCGACTTTCCTTACATTATATGAGTCAGCAGACTCCTTAAAAAATGATACTTGTGTAGCTAGGTCTTGCCGTTTTAAAAACAGATCATACGTATCAAATTTAATCTTTGCATTTTTTGAGTCTTTTGCAAAATCAACTAACGTTGTTAATTTTGAACCTTTATTATCTATATTATAATGCGTCCACGAAAACAAAACTCCTAATTTTTCTGATGATCCATACTTTACGCCAGCTGCAATTTCCCGTGGAAGAGCACATTCTAGATTCATAATTAAGTCAGATTTTACTTGGCTTTCATTAACAAAAACAGGATCAGATAGTTTAGCTTCAATGCCAGAAAATATTCCGCTTGCTAATAACTCTCCTGAAACGTCGTCTATCTTATATTTTTTGTATTTTGCCCCATCACTCCAAGTTAATCGATTTCGTACAAAAGATGTTAAAGCTTCAGAATTAGGACATCCATTAGTGTGAATGTGTGTTTTGCTGATTGTTGTTTCGCCATTTAAAGAAACATAAAATTTTATGTCAAGTTTTTTTGCATCATAATCCGGAATAATTTTTTGAGAGACCACACTTACAAACGCAAATCCTTTTCCTTTGAAATAGTCTTCTATTTTTGCGCAAGCATCCGATACATGCTTTGTATCGATATAAGAATCTTCTTTTATCCCGATAAGATCTAAGAATTGAGATGTTGTTAAGCCTGAATCGTAGTTTTTCCTATCAGTATATACGATTGTCGCTCTGTTGAACTTGTATCTGTCTTTTAGCTTTACGTCAAATATAACCTTATTTGTAATTCTATAGTCAATTGCGGCGTCATAATATCCAAATGAATTTAAAACTTTTTTAATAGTTTTAATATTTTGAGTAGCCATTATTTTAACAATATCAACATCATTAACAGACGTATTTAAATCGTCTATTTGCGTCATAATTACCGACGCAATTTCATTATCATTAATTCCTTTAATTTCTGTTGCCCTTAAAGAACAAATACAAATTAAGGTGAAAGTAATTTTTTTCACGTCGCAATATGTGTTGTTATGCTTATTTGAATATATTGTAAGATAGAAACCTCTTTAAACTCAAATCAAAATAAACTCATCAAAATTTGTTATATCTCCTCAAAGTTATTCTTAAGAATCATTATTCGCATGCGATTAAAGTCGATTTAAGAGCATTGCTTTTGCCGCACCATGCACTTTCAAACGTTTGATTAATGTGTTGCCAATATGTTACAATGTACTTATAAAGTTAGTTGATTTGTTAATCTTACTTGAAATTCGGCTACATAAATACGTTAAGAAATAACAAATATTTGTTAGGAATTTCGATACTAACTGTCATCATCTTCTGCACAGATATTTTGATTTTGGTAAGTGCACCGTTTGGAAACTATAACTTAAAGCTTTTGTTTATATTGACTTATATAGATTCGGCTTTGATGTTATATATAAGCTACAATATTTTTGGAAAAATTTCAAGATTAAGAAATGTAAAGAAACACAATACTGAAAAAGGAAAGTTTCACAAACAAATAATAACTTTATTCGTTCTAGTTACTATCATTCCTTGTTTATTCCTCTATATCTTTTCGGTAACGTTTTTTAATTTAGGAGTAAATAACTTATTTCAAGCGCCAATAAAAAACGTTATAAGCAACGCAGAGCAAGTGGCATCTATGTATATAGAAGAAACAAAACTTAGTCTTGAGCGATTCATTTCAGGATTAAGCAATATAGTAATAGCCGAAACAAAGAAACCAATAGTAGACATAGATAATATAAAAAATATATTCGAAAAAGAAACTCAAGAGTTAAAGATCGACGTTGCATTATTTTGCCATCCAGATAGCGGAAAAATAGAATATATCGCGACAACTCCATACTCTTTATCGTTAAAACTTGAATGTATTCCAACGGATATATACAGTATGCCAGACGGTTCCGTGATATCGTGGGAATCAAACGAAAATGTCATGTCATTAGCAGTCATAAGTATGGAATCAAAACTATATCTTTTTGCTACAACATCAATCGATAAAATTGTTCTTGATCATAAGCATAAAATAAAAAAAGCAGTAAACGACTATACGTCTTTGATGAACCAGAGCAAAGGATTCAAAATATCATTTATGACGTTTTTCGCAAGCGCAACAATATTATTGCTTTTGCTTGTAATTTTAATTGGAATAATGTTTGCAAACAATATTCTAAAGCCAATAAATAAATTAATTATAGCCACAAAACAAATATCATATGGAGATTACGATTCACACATTTCACAAACAAGAGCAAACAACGAATGGGGAATGCTAATAAACGCATTTAACAATATGGTTTCGCGGTTAGAACAGCAAAAACAGCAATTAATAGTATCAAACAAGCAAGCTGCCTGGAGTGATATCGCAAGAAAAATTGCACATGAAATCAAGAATCCATTAACACCGATTCAGCTTTCTGCAGAACGGCTGAAAAACAAATTCGGAAAAGAAATACACTCGAACCATGATGTTTTCAATTCTTGCGTTGATACAATTATAAGGCAAGTAAGCTGTATTGGGAAACTTGTAAAAGAGTTTTCAGACTTTGCAAGAATGCCAGCTCCAAATATATCCAAAACAGATATAGTTAAGGTTTTAAAAGATGTTGTTTTGATTCAAAAAAATTATACCCCCAAAATATCTATTACTTTTAAAACTAGCCATAACGAAATATTTGCAGACATTGATCAAATGCAGATAAATCAAGTACTGTTAAATGTTTTACAGAATGCAGTTAATGCTATAACAGAAAACAATAAATTTGGTGTAGGACAGATTATTGTAAATATCTATGTTGTTAATCAAAACGTACATATAGAAATAGAAGACGACGGTCCTGGTTTTTCCGAAGACGCAAAGCAAAAAGCTCTGGATCCATATTTTACCACGAGAGAACTTGGCACTGGACTTGGAATGGCTATTGCCCACAAAATATTAACGGATCATTTGGGAAACATCGCGATCAAAGATTCCGAAACACTTGGTGGAGCTAAAATAATTATACAAATTCCAGTTATATACAAAGGAGAAAAAAGCTATGGCATTTAACATTTTGATAGTTGATGATGAACTCGATATTAGAGAATTAGTTTCTGGTATTTTGGAAGATAATGATTATGAAACAACCTCAGTAGGTTCATACATCGATGCACTAGAAGCAGTTTCAAAAAAACGACCCAATCTTGTCATACTTGATGTTTGGCTTGGTGAGAGCGATAGAGATGGCATAAGGTTGCTAGAAATAATAAAAAAAGATTATAGACATATTCCAGTTATAATGATGAGTGGCCATAGTACAATAGACATAGCTGTATCTGCTATAAAAAAAGGTGCCTATGATTTTATCGAAAAGCCTTTTGATTCAAACAGACTTTTAACATCCGTTGAAAAAGCTATTGATATGTATGCTCTAAAGAGAGAGAACGAAGAATTAAAAATTAAAGCAAAATATAACAATGAAACGATAGAAAATACACATAACTCAAAACATATAGTTCAGCAAGTTGCAAAGATAGCCTCAATGAATGGAAGATGCATTATAATAGCTCCATCTGGTTCAGACAAAGAGCTAATTGCAAAAGAAATACACTCCTTGTCAGCAAGAGCAAAAAACTATTTTGCCTCAATTAATTGCAAGCAATATACTTATCAGCAAATTGAAGTCGAACTCTTTGGAAGCCAGATATCACTTAATCAATCTATGACCGTTACTCCTGGGATATTGGATAAAGTTAATGGAGGAACATTATTTATAGATGAGCTTGCAAGCGCATCAAAAGAATTTCAGCAAAAACTATTAAAGTTATTGCAGGATGGATCTTATACTAGAATAGGATCAAATGAACAACTAAAAATAGATGTACGTATTATCGCAGGATTGCCTCAAAATACAGATCAACTTGTACGTAACGGTGTATTTAGCAATGAGCTATATTGCAGACTAAATGCTAATACTATCAAAATCCCATCACTAAAAACTAGACGAGAGGATATACCGCAACTTCTAGAATACTTTATGGAAGCATCCGCAAAAGCATACAGCATCAAAACTAGAAAATTTTCAAAAGAAGCTATAGGCATTTTAAGTTCTTATTCGTGGCCAGGAGATATGTTACAAATGAAAAACATGATCGATTGGATTTTAACTGTAGGAGTTGCAAACAATACGAATCAAGATATAATAGATGTTAAAGATTTACCACAAGAAATATTAAATCCAGATAAACCAAAAAACGAACATAGTCCTTTTGTATCGGCTTTTTCGGAGCTTTCAATAAAGGATGCTAGAGACGCCTTTGAAAAAGAATACCTAAAAGAACAATTAAAAAAATTTTCAGGAAACGTTTCTCAAGCTGCTAAATTTATTGGCATGGAAAGATCTGCTCTTCACAGAAAGTTAAAAACCCTAGATATTCACGATTCAAAAACTTTCAAAGAAAAAGATAATTAACTTTGTGTTTGAAGTCCGTACTCATAATATGATAGAGCTTTAATCCTATCTTTTATTTTTTCGCTAATATATGTGTTCACGATTACTGTATCAAGCAAAGCTTTATAGCTATTAATTACGACATTATGGCCATCTATTAATGGTATTTGTATGGATTCCTTTTGATAATTTAAGCTTAGTTTGCGGTGCTGTTCTTGATCGTGCTCAATTTCGTTTATGGAGTTTATTATAGAATTTTCATTATCTTTTTTTATTATTTGTTTTTGCAATTGATCGTACGCTGCACTTCTATGTCTGTTGTTTTCACGTAACTGTTGCAACAATTCATCAACTTTTATAGTTTCGAAAGTTATATCTCGGAAACTTTTAATTACTGTATCTTTTTGTTTAAATGCTAAATTTCTCAATTCATCAAAATCAGCATTAACACTTATTTCCAGTTTTTTTATCTCATTTCTAAGCAACGGCGCATCAGATAAAATGTTATCAATATACATTTTTGTTTGAGATAAATCTTGTGCCAATTGCACAATCGAACCATTGTGCGACTTGTAATACTCATCAGTATTAAGATAGAAACGTTTCTGTAATTCTGTGTTCTTTTGAAGACTTAATAAATACTGTAATTCTGGGTTCTCTTCAAGACTTAATAAATACTGCACTTCAATACTACTTAAAAACGTTGCTTCAGCATATTGTTGTTTGGATTTAACTGATGATAGCTTTCTTATAGAATATTGGTTTAAAATTTCGTTTTTATATATATCATAACTTTCTTGCAGCGTTAATATGCAGCTTATCAAGCTATCTATATATGCATCATCCTGCTGAGTTTTATTTAGTATACTTGAAAAGATATGACGTTTTACGTTGTTGTAGCAAATATTTCGCATTAAGTTGTTTGCCGATAATTTGTCTATGCCTTTAAAATCGCCTTGTAAGTTTATTTTTACTTGATCTCTAGAAAAGTTTATTGCGCCAATTTCGTCTTCACAAAAACTTATTTCGATTGGTTGTTCATATGCTCTATCTTGAGCTTGAACACAATTCGAAAAACAATAAGAAAATAACAAGCAAAGCAATGATGTGTATCGACTATACATTTTTGTCATACTATGACGACGTTGTTTGAAATATTCTATAACTAAAAGTTAATACAAACAACGTTTTTATAATTTTATTGTTTTTCTGTGACATACATACAAATTTAATCAACACTCAGTATCACCTTCAAAGTCGCACACATAGTCTTCGCAACCTGTATCTACAAAATCACTTTGATGTGTTTCTATATTTAAGTGTTTACGCAATTGATCAACGACTGGTTTGTAATGCGCAGAACATTCAGTATACCCAAAAGAATTGTCCTTCACCCAATTTACTGGAATCATTAATTGAAAATGAGCACTATTTGCAGAAATAAATATTGGTGCCTTTTCAAAAAAAGCAAATATACCAGAAGCGCGATATGGAAATAAACCACTGTCTCGATACAAATAATCATCTCTGTGTAATACATCACAAACGACGATCGGTATTTGAGAAGCCAACGAGCACCAACTATATGAGTCAGCCATCAACCAACAACCTTCTTCTCTGCCGCTTACTTTTTTTCCGCATCGACTTGCTTCTTCATTTTCTTGCCATGGGACAATAACATTTAAATAATAATTTACGGAATCCTGAATATCAGAATTTGTTTCTCTCGCACTTAAGTCATCTATAGCGGCCCAAAAATCATCTCTTAAAATTTGCAATGCATCAAAAAAACACTCTCCAGCAATATAATTAAATTCAATTCTATAAAATTTTGCCCCCAACAAATCGACAACAGGCGCTGAACAAATATGCATCCCTTTGGGATTTGTAAAAAGTTTCAAAGTTGTATGCTCTGGTTTCATGTTCATTGACTCTTGTGTATAGTTTTGCTGTATTTTGTCACAATAAATGTTTGCATCATCTTTTATCTTTTTTAATATTTGTTTCTCAAGAATAATGTTGTTAATGTATTGGCATTGCTTTTTTATATTTTCCACCTTCGGTATAATCGCACACGGTTTAAGGTATGAATGATTTTTACGTATCTCAAATGCAGCTATTTTTACATAAGATCTTGTTAGAGCCTTTGTAAATGTATCAATGTTTTGATGTTCTTCTATAATATCGACAATTAGTTTAATGCATCTTCTATTATAGAAGTATCGTAATCGTTTGTATTTATCTCCTTTACTACTTCGTATGTATGATCTTCATCGAAATTATCAATATATTCATTAACTATGCGTTTTGCTCCAGTTTTTTCTGAAATAATTGCTATTTTAGGACGAACAACTCCATCCCCATTAAGATTTAATGTGTTGCCAGGAATCTTTTTACGTTGATCTACCGATTCAGTTAAAAATGATTTTGCTCCATCTGTTAGTCCGCTGTTTCCATCCTTTAATCTTTCAATTATGCGTTCTTTTATAAGTGTTATTACTGTTGCGAGATTATGAATATAACCATTAAGCACACTCATATAAGCGTATTGCGTGCTTCTTGATTGTATAAAATTATATAATGCAGCATACAATAATTGCCCATTATATAGTGAATTACCACCTTTAAAAACAGGGATATCAACATCGTTTGGCGAAATGCCATCACGTAAATTTTTATCTATTATGGACCATATTGTATCAAAATTATCTTTCACATTTTCAAGACATGAAGCAAAAACAGTTTGAGCAAAACAAAATATACAAGTTAATATTTTGAACATAACAACATAAAACAGAATCGCACTATATGATATATAATAACTTTAATATTATAATAATTCAATATAAAAAAACACACACTCTAAATATACATTAAATATACATTAAAGTTGCGGCAACTGTTTAAAGTGTTGCCGCTTTGTTTAGACTAACAATCGTCTGAAAACATGAGTATATCGTCGCAATCAAAATCATCAACACTTTCTTGATCGTCATCTTGCGTCATATAATTTTCAGTTATATCTTTTGCGTCGTCAAATGCAGCTTTTACATCTATAGTTTTTTTTTCTCTTTGAATAAGTCCTTCTATAGCTTTGTTTTCACGCTCAAGCAAACGATTGCCTTTATCTATTTTTGTTGTATCTGTAAATACTGTAATGAGAGCAGGAAGATAGAACGTTGGATATTCCTCTTTTAATATCTGCCTTAAATCTGGAGTTAACGCTACTGTTAGTTGATCTAAATATCGAAATGTCTTTATCGTCCCAATGTTATTCATTATCTCTAATGCAATCTTAACAGCACATTTTTTCTGTTCATCAGATAACTTTAGCCCAGTATCAGAATAATTTTTAATAAATTTCATCATATCAAAAATTTTACTAATATTAGTAGAGAAGTTGTTATCTTGACTCTTCACATCTAATTGAGTTGATGATGTTGTTTTGTAATCTGCGAGCATAACGTTGAGATATCCTAAAAGCTGAATATACAGTTTATTTAAGTCTATAAACGCAAATGTTTCTAATCCGCGTTCGTAACCATAACCAGAATAAATAATATTATCAAAATCTGGTTGTTCAGATAAACTATAAGTTTGAATAGCGTCCGTACTTCCTCTGAACGTAGTTTGTGCACGAGTGTTAGAATATAAATATTTTATATGGTCTTGTATATCTTTTTTTGTATCTTTGGGTGTTATATTCTTTCTATATTTTGCATTATCTATATAACCTGGATCAATATAACATTTTTCCTTTTCAAACTCACCTACTATCAATCTTCCTTGTCTTATTATAAAGAAATTACTATTATCCCTATACTTTTTTGGCAAAAGTTTGCTCATTTGATCCGAAAATTCAGTTGCCCTCTCTAGGTCATTTATATAACGATAACCGGAACTACCGTTAACATTGGAAGTAGTCGAGCTCCAAAGGTTCTTTAACAAAATGCCAACATAATTACAAATATATTCTATTAAATCTTTAAAAGTATATGTTGTTCTTGTTGTTGGAAAAATATCAGAAAATTCTTTGCAAATATCCAACAAATTGCTATCTACTTCGTTATCAATGTTGTTTTTAAATACAGTTAATTCTCTTGTTTGCAAGTTTAGATCGTTTTTTCTCAGGTCACCTAACCCAAGCCTTTTTTCAATTCCTTTCGGGTTAGTTTCGCCGTTATAAGTTATAGCTGCTTTGCGATCTGTTTTTATTGTTTTTATTTTATCGTTGATGAACTTTTTAACATCTTCAGGAACTCTTGAATCATTGCTTAAAGTTTCCAAAAAACATCGTAACTGATTGTTTTTTACATCAACAGGCAAGGTATCCATTAACTTATTTATTAGCCGTTTAACGTTTTCCTTTCTTGGATCAAATATGCTTTCATTAATTTTATTGCAAGTTTCAATGTAAAGTGTAATTATCTTTTGTAAAAGTACGTTATATTGATGACTTCTAAACAGGTCAGTGTATTTTTCTTTTTTATCATCTGTATCGTTTTCTTTCTTTAAACGCTCTTTGGTCTGATTCTCTATATCTTCGTAGTTTTGTATTCTATTTTCAAAAACCTTTTGCATTATGAGCATTTTTAAAAGATCTTGACACAATTGTTCTTGTCCTTGATTCACAATACTGTTTGAAAACATTGCATCGTATAATTCTTCTCGCAACTCTTTATTGCACTTCAATAATTTTGTTTTTTGATTTATGAAACCAAGATTATCGCTATCGCCAGAATATCCCTTAAACTTGCCATCTTTGATATACCCAGCACGAGCAATAGCTTCTTTAAAATACCAGTCATAATCAGATTCAGTTAGCTTATCAAAATTTTTTGGTGTACGATCGTTTTTATGTACATTCCAATGGTTTTCCAATAAAGAAGCATCAACTATTTTTAAAATTTTTTTTCTAACGCTTTCAATATCCGAAAATGAAGAATAATACCCGTCCAGAGAGTCCATAAAATAAAGATTTCTGCAAATTATATTAATTAAGGTATATTTATCGCAATATTGTTGGGGGTAATTAGAGATTAATTTTACAGCAATAAGTATTTCCTGCTTTAGTCTATCAATGTTTCGCCATAATTCGTCCTTGTAATTACGGTAATCATAGTTTTTGTAAGCCAAGCAATCTTTTGCAGCTATAAATGTTTTTTTTTCTATGTATGCAAGTACTTGATCTACGTGTTTTTCAGTTAAAACTATACCATCATACAGAATATGTCTTGACAGCAAGTTAAGTGTTTGGATTATTGTCGATGGATTTTCAATTGGATTATCGATGTTTATTCTCATATTTACGCTTTTTGTAGCTTCGTCATATGTAATTTTAAAGTAAGGGATGTTGCGTTGTTTTTCTTTTACTATTTTTTCAAACATATCCTTTTTTACTGGAATTGCATATTCTATATCGTCCTCATTTTCAACCTCTTCAATCTTTGGCATTTTTTCAGATTTGTATTTGCTTTTTAAAGCAACATGTGATTGGGACGCTTCCTGGTCATCATCAACTTCCTCTATAAGAGGTCCTTTTTTTTTATATGGAACAACTTCGTTTTGAGATTGACTAAACTGCATAAATTGACCCGTATGCGCTCTATCAAAAGCATTAATCATCGCATTTTTGTCAACATAGTAAGATTTTTGCTTTGGTTTTATCGGAACTAATGCTTTTTCGTATGGTTGCCCTGTTTCAACATTTGATTCAACATTTTGGATTGCAAAACGTGACCTTGTTGTAGTGTTAGCTTTTGTTTGAATCCCTCTAGGCACAAGGTCTTTTGAGCTTCCGTATTGTAATAGTTTTTGACTATTTTGTTGGCCTGAAGTTAACATGTCTATATTTATTGGATCATTTTCTGCAACAAAATTTAGCGAAAGTTGATTTGTTTTAGCGTCAAACTTTATGGCTTTGCCAAGCTTTGATAAGTTTACTTTTATATCGCTAGTTTTTGGTTGGTATTGTCCGTTTGGTTGGTATGATTCACTTAGCGGAACTTCATTAATTCCATCGAGTACAAGTGCATCGCATAACACATCAAATACCTTTTGGTACAGGTTTACTGTTTTTGATATTGTATTAAATGTCCCAACACTTTCTTCGAGTGACAGAAATTCGTAATTTGCGCTTTGTTCTTGATTCGATAATGCGGTTTGGCCAAACTTTGTAATTTCGGTAGGTATTAATGATTGACAAAGCAAGATCGTCGATGCAAAACAAAATAAAAATTTATTGTATTGACAGCTCATAATTAGTATATATAAATATGTCTTATATTTTTAGGCTATCATATTTTCTTGAGAAGAGCAAATATGCCCAAAGAGAAAATAATTTTTCTTGCATTATCTTTTTTGGCAAATGTACATAGTTTTGAGCAAGATCATTTGCCAATGTCGATAACGGCCTTAGAAAGTTTTCCAGATTTAAGTGTTCCTTGTTTTTTTATAGCAAACTTAGAATCAGGGCTAGCACTTCACGAAAAAAATTCAAATTATAAGATGCATACTGGAGGTATAAGGCAACTAAGCTCTAATATCAATAGTCTAGAATCTATCAGCGATATAGCTTACAAGCTATCATCAGAAAACTTATGCAAAATTTATGCAAACAAACTTGATATTCATTTTTTCAAGTTACCTATGCTTCAAATCGGTGCTATATTTAAGTATAGGCCAACCAAAGATTGCACATTTATAATTTTATTATATGGCGCTAACTCTAAGGATTCTTTGATTTGCGATATTAATGCTTTATCTCAATGGTTATCTCAATTTTATACATTTAAGATAACATACAAAAAATATAAATTTACTGATATAAATGTGTTTTACGGCAAAGATTCTTATTTAGCTCCAAGAGTTAGCGAAGACCACTTCATTTTAATGTCTCGCAACTATCCAAAAACAATAGAGCGCAACATATCTGTTATAAAAAATATTTCTGCTCCAATTGAAAATAACTTTATAATAGGAAGTATCACTTATAAGACATTTCTGTTTGAGAAACCTATCATAAAAAAAATCACAACGACCAAAAAAATAAAAAAAGGAAACATATTTAAAGTTATAGCTGATTCAATTAAGTTTTTAATATATGGATAAAAACATCAGTTAGAAATAATAATATCTGTGCGCTCTATATATTGAGCAGGAATATCTATACCACCTGACAATATTGATAACGCACACAAAAACACGATTGCCAACAACGAACAAAACAACATCCGGAAAATCATTTTAAGCTTTGTGATATATTTTGAGTTATCAGTAATCTATCTGTCGCGAATAAAAATTCTAATATATGTTCAGAAAGCTTTGGAAAAAGCTTATTGTGAATAAACTCAAACTCATCTTTATAAAAAGCAGAAAGAACATAACTCGCAACTTGACTCTTATCTTTCGGCCTACCAACCCCTATCCTTATACGCCAATAATCTTTTCCGATAGCTGAGTCTATGCTTCTTAAACCGTTATGGCCGCCATTACTTCCACCTTTCTTGATTCGAACTTCAAACGGAGCAAGATCTATATCATCATGAATTACCAATACGTTATCTATGTTGATCTTATAAAATGAAACTGATTGAATGACAGCCTCTCCTGATAAATTCATAAATGTCTGTGGCTTTTGTAAAAACACCTTAGCCTTTTCATTGTTATAGTCAACAAATTTGCTAGTTATTTGAGACCTCAGATATTCCTTAAAATCTGGAAACCCTGAAAAGTGACAGAAATAATCTATAAATTGAAAACCTATGTTATGCCTTGTAGTGGTGTATGCAAGGCCTGGATTTCCCAGGCCAACAATTAAAAACATATTTATGCAGCTGAAGCTTGTTCCTCTGCAGCTTCTGCAGATGCTGTCGCTCTTGATCCAACTAGTGTCGCTATTACTGAATCTCTTGTTGGATTTGCGGCTAAGGTTCCTTCTGGCAATTTTATTGAATCGAGCGTGAAGCTATCTCCTATATCTTTGCCTTCCAGATCTATAACTATCTTCTCTGGAATTCTTTCTGGATCACAGTTGCATTCAAGTGTATGAACAACTATGTTCAAAAGACCGCCCTTCTTAATTCCTGGACATTTATCAGAATTTATAAATTCAACAGCAATTCCAAGCTTAACTGTTGATCCCTTTGCTATTCTGAGAAAATCAACATGTATAGGACGATCTGTCACAGGATGAAATGATACTGACTTTGGTAAAACT
Organism: Alphaproteobacteria bacterium; assembly: GCA_017481035.1. Lineage (GTDB taxonomy): Bacteria > Pseudomonadota > Alphaproteobacteria > RUG11792 > RUG11792 > RGIG4729. The sequence continues at coordinate 13,857 of JAFUQI010000042.1, forward strand.
TTCTCCTTTTGGCCAGCTATATTTGCGTCAATAACTTGCCCTAGAAACGCCAAAGAATAACACTCAGCTATCAATTCCTTTTCTGAAACAGAAACTAAAACAGGTTCCTTACCTGCTCCATAAATAACACCAGGAACCTCGCCATTGTGCCTCAATTTTCTAGCACCACGCTTCCCGAACTGTGTTCTCTCTGTAATATTTATTTTTGAGACCATATCTTATGTTCCTTCTATATATCAATATATGATATGTTATCATTTCTACCCTTTAATGTAAAGCTATCAAAACAATAAGCGAACAGCTATATTATTTCGTTGCTTTATAAAAGGCCAAAAAAAATAGCCAACACTAATAAATAATTGTTTTTATTTATACATATCAAAACACATATTTGACAACAAAAAATAAAAAGCCTAGTATTTATAATGATGACTATTTTTTTATTTGTTAAAAAATGAAAATTTTAAAAACTATGCTTTTTACACCTATAATAATTAGTAGCGTATTTGCTCAAACAGGAGTAGATAAATCAATAGAAAACATAAAGCCATATTCCATTGACCTAGCAAATACCTCAGAACTATATAACAAAAGTGAAAAAAAGCTGAATACAGCAAAGTCGACTTATTACATCGCAAAATTTAAGAAATTTGCCGCCGAAAATGCAGAGGGTAACTTTAACTATTTTTATTCAAACATCAATGCGCTGATAAACCTTTTTAAAGAAAGCAATATATTAAATCATTTAAGTGACTTTGTTGTTTTTTTGAACGCACACAACAACGAAAGTAATGGTTTAGATTATCAAACAGAACTGTTACCAGGTTTTGATAACAAAACTTTGATTTGTTTTACGGTATTAGCATATGTCGGTCAGGACTTAGCCTTATATTGCCGAAATAATAGTGACCAAAAGCATTGGAATGACGCTCGCAAACATTTCAATGAAGTAATGAATATCTTAGAAGAAAACGGTTTACAAGAACTAATAGGGAGTGATAATTATCGTTTTGCTATTAGCGAGCTAAGCTCGTGGTTAAGCGAAGATATTTATGCAACTGATGCATATAAAGATTATTTTAAATCATTATTTAATCAATACTTGCATCCATTATATGAACAATACAAAACCGAAAACCTCAAAAACAAACAATCTGACGACCAACTTATGGAAACAGAAAAACAACAAGTGTCAATAGCGTCGTAAATATATCAATCTTTTTTAAAACCTGATAAAAACGCAGGTTTTAAAAAAGTCTGCTTGCACTATTTTTACATCAAGAATATAAAAAAACATATCAGTAAAATGTAACTTGCCAATGCACGATGTAGCGCATGACACGACGGAACTATAACCCAAAAAACAAAACATCGTCTCCAAGTGGTTTAAACTGTTCACGATCTATTCCAGTTAAAAATATAGTAACCATATGTCCGTTAGACTTAGCAAATCTGTTTATATACGAAAACAATATTTCTCTATAATTTTCATCTAGATGCGCTATCACATCATCCAACAAAATAATTAGATGCCTCTTATCGTTTTGCACTTTATAGATAACAAATGATAAAAATATTCCGCAAAGCAAGATCTTCTGTTCTCCAGCAGAACAGTTGTATGCAAACATGTTCTTATTCTTAAACCTTACTATCCAGTCACTACTATTTGGTGAAAACGTTGTTTTCCCAGCGTATCCATCTTTCACCCTTCGAGATTTTAATTCTTCTTTGTAATATGTTTTCTTTTCTTCCGCAGACAAATTGCTTAAACGTTGCTCCACAATACCGTATATATTATTTACAAACTCTGGAAAGCTATTATCATTAACCTTATTTGCCTCAAGTAATTTTGCTATATTAATTCTATTTTCAGAAACCTTGATTCCGAGATCTGCGATTTGTGGCTCTATTACATCAAGCCAATTTGCAATATCATGTCTTATTCCAGATTCGCAATATTTCTTAAGAATCCTTATTCTCTCTCTCGCAAGTTTTTCGTATAAAGATAAATTAGCACTGTGTTCTTTATACACAGCAGAACAAAGCATATCAATGAATTCACGTCGATTCGCTGGTGATTCAACAAATAACCTATCTGTAGCATAAGTCAACCAAAGTATGTAGTTTTCTCTTAAAAAATCTAAAGAGTTTCTTACTTGCTTTCCATTAACTTTATATACACGTTTTCCTTTGCTCTTTAGGTATCCCAATACAAATTTTGTATTATCTATCTCCACATTTATATGCCAAAAATCACTTTCTGATCCTTGCCGTATAATATCTTCATTTTTTGCACCATGAATACCAGAACTACCCGAAAACATGGAAATCGCTTCTAAGACGTTCGTCTTGCCAACACCGTTCTCACCGCAAAATACAATAACATTATGTCTCGATAAATCAAACTTTATGTTTTCGTGATTTCTAAAATTACAAAGTTGCAGTGTGGTTATCATCTTTGTGTTGCATCAATAATTTCTTAGATTTCGAATAGCTTATAAAGATCGAAATTATATATGCTATAACAACAATGCAAAGTGTTTTCCATGTGTAGGCATAAGCTGCTCCAAGCGTTATAATTACAAGTAATAGAAAAGCTGTGTATTGACTTCTGTGTATTTTAAACTTCTTAATTGATGGTGTAGGTATTTTGGATATACATAAAATTCCAACTATTAACATATTTGCAGCACATATGATTGGGTTTTTAAATATCGCACAACCAGTGGCATTATAAAGGATTATAGGGAACAAACCAAGAACGGCTCCGGCAGGAGCAGGAACGCCTGTAAAAAAAGAGCCAGATAAAGGCGATTTGCGATTCTCTATATCATTTGTATTAAATCGCGCTAGTCTCAATGCCATACATATAGCAAACAATGCGGAAATCATCCACCCAAGACGATTAAAGTTATGAAGACTAAATATATAAATTACAACAGCAGGCGAAACCCCAAAAACTGCAAAATCAGATAGAGAATCAAGCTCGGCTCCAAAACGGCTGCAAGCATTGAACATTCGAGCTAACCTTCCATCCATTGCGTCAAGAAATGCAGCACCGATAACTGCAAGGATAGCGAACTCCCAGTTATACGCTAAAGAAAACTTGATTTGCATCATACCTACAAAAAGTGCAGATAACGTTGCAAGGTTTGGAATTATTTTACCTAAAGGAAGTATTTGAAAAACCTTTTGGCGATTCCGCTTTGACATATCTTTTTGTATTTTTCTTCAAACAATATAATTTATATCATAATACGATAATTTTGTGTAAAAAGATTTATGATGTAACTTGTGCGTTAAATACATTGATATGATTAATATTATTGAATGTATTCTGTACGTTGTAGCGCACAAAATGTATTCAAAACACAATAACAACGTTATTCTTCTTTCTTGTTCTCAAACTTAATGCCTGTTTTTACATCGCACAGAATACATAACTGTTATCAAGAAATAACTTCCAATAAAATACTTTAAAATAGCTATCTATTGATTGTAATATATCAAATTTTATGGGAGTTTTTTTTCTTTGAGAAATGAATATATATTTGCGAAGATATTTTTATAAGGATACTTTTTGGTAAAAGAATATGAATACCACAAACATAAATCAAAGGACTAAAAAATTATGGTCAAAGGAAGAAATAGATATATTAAAGTCTGAATTCGCAAAGGGAAAAAGCATAAAACTTATTGCTTCAATGCTAAACAGATCTGAAACTGCTGTAAACAAATTTTTAAGCAGAGCTGGCATCAGAAAAAGACGCTGGTCAATATCTCCAAAATCTCAAAACAGAATAACTTCAAGATTTTTTGCAAATCAAAATAAGTTAAAGGCTCATTGCTATAAAACAATGCAAAGTTTCGACGATGTAATTAGATACCTTCGATCTGCTGGATACCTTGTACGATCAACATGTCCAGACGAATATTCTGTAAACGGTGATATGTTTTCGAAAACTAGAGTTTTGCTACTTGCAAACAGATTGCGCGCTTTAGAATTTCTTCCTATGTTTGATATACCATGTATATGTCAATGAATTATATTTTTTTGTCGACTTGTGATTTTATCGAAAGTTATGGCTAACGATCCATTTCCCATCACATTACAAGCCGTAATTACAGGATCGAATAAAATGTATAGAGCAGTCACTAATGCCAACATATCAGGAGTCATTCCGAGATATTTTTGCATAACAGGCAACATAACCAAAACTCCACCACCAGGAACTGCCGCTACCGCAAACTTTGCCAAAACAAAATGTAACACAAAAATTAGGTAGTTTGAAAACGTCGGAACAACCATTCCAAACGAAATCATAACAGATATAGCTATCATTGGGATAAAGAAGCAATCCCCAACAAGATGAATATTAACGCTAGACGGAACTATGATCCCAGCATTTGCTTTATTCGTTATGTTTTTTTCTGCTGCTTTGATCGAAAGCGGTAAAGCTGCAGCACTTGACATCGATCCAAATGCTGTCACGACTGCTTGTAACATGTTTTTTATATATTCAAATGTTTTTCGAATATTAAACCCAGATAAGGCAAAACATTGCAGTACAACATAACTATACGCAGAAATCACAAAGGCAATCAATATTGATATATATTTTGTCATTATTACAGATAAGACACCCTCGTGCTGCAATTTTATAGCAGTTCCCATCACAAACAAAGGCATAACTGGACCAAGCAATTTAAAAAAACTACCAGTGAATTTATCAAATATTTTGGATATGTTTGTGCCAGCTTTCCTGTTTATAAAGCTTAGTAACAATCCACAAATCATCCCAGACAAAAGAGCAATATCGTTTGGAAAAAGATTGTGTATTGTAACTTCAAATAAAGGCTCAAGTGTCGTTATATTGCTTCGAACAGATTCTATTTTTTCCACCAAACCTATGTTTATTATCCCTATTGAGCAAAAATAAGTTAATATAGTCGAGATAGCATTAGAACAACAAATGAGCGGAATTATTACGGCGATATACTTCATAGCCTTTACGCCCACTTTTATTATCGACGAAAAAACTAATGCAAAAATTACAAATGGCAAAAAGAATATTAAAACATCTTTTATAGTAACGCTAATAGCGTAAAAAAACGACTTCGTATTTATAGAGATACAGTCACTCAAAAAAAACGCAAAAAACAACGCCAGGACAAAAAGAAATGGCGTTGCAAAATTTCTGAGTTTTTGTATCACAAGAAGATTACCTTTTGGAAAACTGGAACCTTCTGCGAGCTTTTCTGTGCCCATATTTTTTACGTTCAACAACACGTGAATCTCTTGTTAAGAAACCTTGTTGCTTTAAGATTTTATGCAATTCAGGTTCAAACGCGTCCAGTGCTTTACTAATACCGTGACGGATAGCACCAGCCTGTCCAGAGAGCCCGCCGCCTTTTACCGTGCAAAAAACGTCATATTGTCCTTCTCTCGAAGTTATCGAAAATGGTTGCGCTATTAACATTCTCAACACATCGCGTGAAAAATACTCGCCCTGATCTTTTCCATTCACTAAAATTTTTCCAGATCCTGGTTTTATCCACACTCTCGAAACAGAATTCTTTCTCTTTCCTGTTGCGTATGCGCGACCTTGTGAGTCTAGTTTTTGTTCTTTTTGGGATGTTTGTTCTGAGTTAATCATAATTATGATCTCCTAATATTTTTTGCATTCATAGATTTTAAATCTATAGTTTCTGGATTTTGAGCTATGTGAGGATGCTCGGCACCTTTATATACTTTTAATTTCTTCATAATTTGCCTTGTTAGCGGCCCTTTATTCATCATTCGGCGAACTGCATTATAAATCATACGATCGTTGCGAGGTTCTTCAGCTAACTGCTTCATTGTGCGACTCTTGATCCCGCCAGGATACCCTGTATGCCAATAATACCGTTTCTCTTCCATTTTTTTACCGGTTAGCACAACCTTATCTGCGTTGATAACTATTACATTGTCCCCACAATCAACATGTGGTGTATAGAATGGCTTGTTTTTTCCTCTTAATATATTAGCAATATTTACTGCCATTCTCCCAAGGATCAAATCCTTAGCATCTATCAAAACCCAATTTCTCTTGATTTGTGATGCTTTTGTATATGATGTACTCATAAATGTTTTGATACAAAAAACACAAAAAAACTACAATTGATTCTATCATGCCTTTTTTTTACAGTCAAGAAAACTCAGTTATTGGCATTGGCATAAACTGTAACAAACGTTTAATGTCTTCTGCAACCTATTTGACACAATTGATAATATCAATTGTGAACTCTCAATATAACTATATATATTTCAAAAAGGCTGTTCGCATTATATCAATTCAGCTAAGCCTTACCTGTCAAGGCACGTTTCACTCTAAAGGCCATTGACAGCGGCTTGCTTCATTTATATTTCTTTCTTCGAACCT
>JAFUQI010000043.1 GCA_017481035.1 Alphaproteobacteria bacterium
AGAGTTATATTCAATACTCCTGTTAAAGGTAAGGGTAGTATTACTATACATCCAGGAGGATCTTATAGATCTTCTAAACCTATAGGTATTAAGGTTATTAATAAAGGAGGTAAGATAGTGTTTAAGTAAGAGGGAGCCTATTTATAGGCTTTCTTTTGTGTTGGTCGTTTGAACATAATTGTGTATTGAGCTGTAGAAAAGTTTGGTTAACAACTTTTGAATTAAAAATTCCGTTTGGATCGTTTATTAAATCTTCTGTTGATATTTTAATAGGCGGTGTAATATTGTGCCTGTTGATAGATATATTGTTGTGTGATAGACGGATATTTGTTTCATGTATGTTGGTATTGTTTTGTAAACCGTTTATTAATGATTCGTATGTTACAAGTAACATTCTATTATGTACAAGGTAGTTTTGTGTACATAAGTTGCTAATTGTTCGATTTTGATGTCTGGTTTTGATATGAGTTTGAGTGTCGTTTGAGGGAATGTTTTTTTTATTGGTGTTGTCGTGTTGTTAAAAACGTTTTTTTGTTGTTGAAAAATGATCTAGCTTTGTTTTAAACTGTTCTTGAATTCAAGATGCGGGCGTAGTTCAATGGTAGAACTCAAGCTTCCCAAGCTTGCAGCGTGGGTTCGATTCCCATCGCCCGCTCCAAGTAATGTTTCTTATGATATCTATAAAGTTTAGAATTAACCATAGAGCGTTGGATAGACTGGAATCGTTTTTAGATGAATGTGAAGTTACAAATGCTTCAATATTTGAGGCGGAGGATTTTGGCTTTTCGAAAGATATTGATAACAATGGATTTCAAATAGCGAATTACTTCAATATTGAAATTTTGCAAAAAACAAAAATTGAAGCAATGGCATTGACAAACAAGCTCAGGAAAGAATTTTCAAATTTGATTCGTGATATGAAGTTTGCTGAACTCGAAGATAAGGACTGGATAGATCTTTATAAGAAGGAGTTTCAACCTGTAATGTGTGGAGGTTTTTATTTGTATAATGAGGCAATAGATATTGAGCAACAAAATCAAAGCGACATACCGATAAAACTAAATTCAGCGTTAGCGTTTGGGAGTGGTCATCATCAAACAACGAAAGGTTGCATACAGAATTTAAGGTATCTTGAAGGGCTAGGTATTCAGTTTAAGGATATCTTAGATATGGGGTGTGGCACTGGTGTGCTAGGAATATGTGCACTAAAGATTTGGCCTAAGTCAATGTTGCTTGGTGTTGATATAGATTCAGATGCTATTAGGATTACAAAACAGAATTTTATAGATAATGATATAAAGGGGAATGCTATAACATCTGGCGATGTTCCGAATGGTAGTTTTGGCTTAATTTTATGCAATATATTAAAACAGCCATTAATAGATATGTGTAAGTCATTCTTTGACAATATTAGTGACGGTGGCCATATAATTATATCTGGTTTTATAACGTCTCAGGAGGAGGTTGTCGTAAGAAAATATATAGAAACCGGTTTTGTTATGCTGAACAGAATCGAAATAGAAGATTGGGTGTCAATTGTATTTAAAAAATGAATATTTGCGCAACAATTGAGCAGATCATTTTTTTGATTGGTGGTCTTATTCTGTCGTTTTTAAATTACTGTTTTTTACAGGCGTTTATTCCATTATTGTTACCAATAAATGCGATTTATATAATGTTAATATCGTCGCGTGATCGCGGTATGTTTTTAAAGACACTCTTTATTCTCGGTTGCGTTGATGATATGATATGCGGCAATTTTATCGGTATTTATCCTTGTGTTTATTATTGTATAGCTGCCATTATGGCAAAAGAATCTTGTGATAAAAAATATTTGTTGAGTGGGCTTTTGCTGTGGGTCATTATAAATATGTTGGTGGCATATTGTTAATTGTATAGCTTTTGTTTTTATAAGTGAGTTTTTAAGGGTGACCAACAGTATCGTTGTGCTCAACGATATTTTGTGGTGCTTGACGCATCTCTATTACTTATTAGACGCAATTGATAATATATCAATTGCGAACTATCAATATGACTATATATATTTCAAAAAGGCTGTTCGCATTATATCAATTCAGCTAAGCCTTACCTGTCAAGGCACGTTTCACTCTAAAGGCCATTGACAGCGGCTTGCTTCATTTATATTTCTTTCTTCGAACCTTTTTTCAAAAAAAT
>JAFUQI010000044.1 GCA_017481035.1 Alphaproteobacteria bacterium
TAATATCTATAGTACCATTATTAATACTAGTATCATCATTATAGCCTATATCTAAGTAAGCATTATCTTTTATTATAACATTACCGTTGTTAGTAAATGTATTATTACAGTTTAATACATAATAATAACTATTATAATTATTTATTAACTTTAATTTATAATCTTCATCAATAGTTACTGTATTATTAGGCATCCAATATGTATCACTGTTATCTTCATCTCTATTAAACACATATGTATTATCTTCTGTTGTAGACCAATAGTTATAAGTTCCATTACTTAGATCTGTTGCTACCTTAGTATCTTTAGTACTACTACCTATAGTTATATCACTATCTACTTCTATAAGTGAACTATATACTTCTCCTATATTCCCCCCCCAGTATAGCTAAGTATAACAGTACTTTATACTTATTAATTACTTTGAACATATCTATGTCCTCATTAAAATATTCTTATATACATATGATAACAGATAAAAGTTAACAGAAGGTTAATGTTTAAACAAAAATGTTTTAATGTTGATAGGAATTATTATAAGCATGTATTAACATATAGTTAAGCTTCATTGATATAATGGCAGTATATCAGTAAACTATAGGATATTCACAAATTTCGTAGTACATAAAACGAAACAAGCCAACAAACCCTATATTAAGCCGATAGCACCCAGCGTATTTTTCCGCGGCCGGCTTATGAGCAAAGCAGCATCCTGTAACATTTTATTATCATTAAACATGCTTCTGAGCGTATACTAAGAGCAGCATGCTTATGTGCAATGCAATCACTAGCATACTATAGTAACCTATGCCTTTTTGAAATATATATAGTTATATTGATGGTTCGCAATTGGTATATTATCAATTACCTTAAAGAGAAAATAGAATAAAAGATATAGATATTATCGTCCTGTCTTAAAAATATCGTTATTCTCTCAATTGAAGTTTATCGAAAATTGAGATACAATCACATTTGTAAGACCATTTAAGTGATTAAGCATGGATACACCATTAATGCCAAAGGCTACAGCTATATGGCTTGTTGAAAACACGTCATTAACTTTTTCGCAAATTGCGGAGTTTTGTGGGCTACACGTTCTTGAAATAGAATCTATAGCTAATGGAGATCTTGACAATCAAATGATAGGTTTTGATCCTATAACGTCTGCTCAACTTACTGCCGAAGAAATAAAACGTTGTGAAAACGATCCAAATGCAAAATTGCAACTAAAAAAAATGGTAGACATAGATATATCAAGAAGTGGAAATAAATATACACCAAAAAGCAAAAGGCACGACAAGCCAGATGCAATAGCTTGGATGTTAAAATATTATCCAGAAGTGCCTGAGAATGATATCTGCAAACTTTTGTCCACAACAAAACAAACAATTAACGCTATAAAAAACAAAACCCATAAATCTACAGCAAACTTAAAACCGCGTAGTCCTGTTGTTTTAGGGTTGTGTACAAACTTAGAGTTGGATATGGTTTTGGCAAAAAGAAACAGGGATTAGTTTATGGTTAAAATAATTTTTATAAAGAATAATAAAAGAACTGAAATTGAAGCAAACGTTGGAGCGTCTTTACTTGAAGCAGCAAATAACTCTGGCGTAGAGTTATTTGGAGGATGTGGAGGAGCTGGCGTTTGCGGAACGTGTCATGTTTATATCGATGAAAGATTTATAAAATTTTTGCCTGAACCAGAAAATTCAGAGTTAGACATACTAGATATTGTTTCAAACTCAAAGGAAAACTCAAGGTTAGCATGCCAAGTATTTATACAAGAAAATTTAGATGGCATGGAAGTGACAATACCATAAATCATGACAAAGATGCACAATCGCCAGTGCATTCTTCCACTTAAGTGGAACATCATTAGCAAACCAAAAGATATAATCATTGCAGAACATAACAGCGTAGCCTTTGACACCTTAAAGCAATGGCCTGGCAACAATCAAGATAACTTCCTATGTATTGTGGGAGATAAAAGTTCCGGCAAAACAACGTTAGCTTCTATGTGGGCCAAACAAGTATGTGCAGATTTTATCGCATGTGACGAAGATCTTTTGCAAAGATGGTATTCAATAGAAAATAACGATAATCAGCAAAGGTTTTTTGTCCTAGACGATGCAGACAAAGTTCGCGATGATGTTTTTCTGTTTCACATATACAATACAATCAAGACAAAAAACGCATACCTTCTTTTAACGGCAGAAACATATCCTACAGAATGGAACTTATCGCTAAAGGATACTAAGTCACGATTAACAACTATAAATGTTATAAAAATCAAACAACCAAACGAACAAGTTATTGATACAATTCTAATCAAAATGTTAGAAAGACGAGGAATAGAAGCAACACCACAGATAATTAAGTATATATCGGATAGAATAGAAAGATCATATTCTGGAATTAATAGAATTGTAAATATAATAGATAAAAACTTAGCAACACTAAACAAAAAAATATCTATACAGAATTTAAAACATATTTTATAGGTAATATATTCAATTAGCAAGAATAATAAGCATTGACAATCATCCTAACAATGAATAAGTTTATGTTGCGGCGCTATAAACATATATAAACAACACATAACAATTCTACATACAATTTTATATTTACGTATACTGATTATTTGTACAAATGAGATATTTAAGCCTGCGGCTCTCAGAGCCATTCCGACCTCTGCCATCATTATACTAATATGTAGTCAACATCTTACATAAGGTTATATATCGTTTATATGTATTGTTGCTAATACTGCGGCCATCTCATAGTTGCAGCAACTGCTTCATTTCCTTCTAAAAATTACTAGTTGTTATGACGCTTGTCAATGCCTGCTTCTATCGTTTTTGGTCAGCTCTCGCTTCTTATTTTATGTTAATTCACTAGATAGAACATACTTAGGGGTCCTTTATTCTTCTTAACAAACACAAACGACTATGCTATTCGCAATAGTAATTATATTTAATATCATTATCGTTTGCCTTTTTCTTAATTGGAGTGCATACTATACAATATGATACTTACGCCTACAGAATATTGTTAATAAATTTTAGAACAATTATTTTTATTAATGGTGTGATAGCATGTAGCTTTGGTATTTTAATGCTAATCCCACTGTTAGTAGAGCTTTTTACAAATTCAGGAAATTGTGCTTATATATTTATAACTTCAATAATTTCTTGTCTTATTTTGGGCGGAATCATTATATCCGCATGCAAATCAAAGAATTTTACATTAACAAGATCAGATGCATTTATCCTTGTTGTTCTTGCTTGGATAACTTCATCTTTTGTAAGTTCCTTTCCTTTTTATATATATCATGGGTATAAACTTGATTTTATATCTGCATTCTTCGAATCAGTCTCTGGCATAACAACAACTGGAGCGACTATATATAAAAATGTTGAAATATTGCCATTATCGCTTAACATATGGCGTTTTATTCTTCACTTTATCGGTGGAATTGGAGTAATAGCCATAAGCTTACTCGTAATGCCAATAATGCGTATAGGTGGCATGCAGCTCTTTCAAATAGAAAATTCAGATAAATCTCAAAAATTTTTATCAAAATCATACCAAGTAATTGCTTACTTTATTCTCGTATACTGCGCAATAATTCTACTAACCGCCATTGCACTAAGTGCGAATGGAATGAATTTAGTTGATTCAATTTGTTATAGTATTTCAGCTGTATCTACAGGCGGATTTTCTAACAAAAACTACGACATAATAACAATCCATAACAGTACTATAGAGTTGATTTTATCTGTTGCTATGCTATTTGGAAGTATTACAATCATCGAAGTTGTAAAAGCGTTTAAATGTAATGTATTTACATTTTTCAAAAACCAACAAATTCGAACATTTTTAATGTTTGTATTATTATTAGTATTTTTACCTATATTGTTTCAATTGATAACAGATATATCTTCTTTAAGTTATAAGAAGATAACAAGCCATACATTTCAGGTTATTTCGGCGATAACTACAACAGGTTTTGATACTAGCCATAACTACATTAATCCAAAAATTTTATTGATTTTATTTGCCATAATAGGTGGATGTTCTGGTTCAACTACAGGAGGAATAAAAATATTTAGATTGCAGATATTATATGCTATTTTGAAACATCATATCTCAAAATTAAGTTCGCAAAACAGTATAACTTTTCCAAAGTATAACGGAACAAAAATAGATGATAGTTTAACAATCTCAGTTATATCATATATAATTTTGCTTGTTTTTGTTTTTGTATTAAGTCTAATTGTTTTGGCATTATTTTCAGATAGATCAATATCGTCTTGCTGCTATTCTATATGCTCATGTCTTTTTAATTTAGGTTATGACATAAACTTCTATACTTTTTCAATAGCTCCAAAATGTATATTAATATTTGATATGATTATTGGAAGGCTTGAAATTATACCAATATTTGTAGCTTTGAGCCAAGTTTTTAATTCGTGCGCGAACATATTAAAAAAATAGCCGTATTTTAATCAAACAAAATTTAACTTTTTTAAATTTTTGTTACTTTCAACAAGATGCTTGATTCGTTCATTCGAAACATGAGTATAAATTTGCGTTGTTGATATATCTTTATGTCCAAGCATTTTTTGTATACTTAGAATATCAGCACCTCTTGCCAAAAGGTGAGTCGCAAATGCATGTCTTATAACATGTGGAGAAATCTTGTCTCTTGGAATATTTACGAAGTCTGCGATTTCTTTTAAAAGCTTTGCAAACCCTTGCCTTGTTATATGACCTGACTTTGAATGTGATGGAAAAAGATAAATTGAATTTTTAGCATTCCTATTTTTTAAATAGTCTTTGATCGCGATAAGCGCTATTTTATTGAGTGGAACTATACGTTCCTTATTTCCTTTTCCCCTGACAAGCAAAACAAACTTTTGCTGATCTTCATCAACAATAATGGAATCTGTTGTAAGAGTAACTAATTCAGAAACTCTAAGTCCTGCTCCATATAATATATGCAACATAGCTTTAAGCCTTGTGTCTATATTGTGTTCAAAATATTCAAGTAGCTGTATAACTTCATCTTCTGAAAGAACCTTTGGCAATGGTCTGTTCTTAGCTTTTATCTTGATATCATGTAGTGGATTTTCGTTTATGATATTTTCCTCATGCAAAAAAAGAAAGAATTGACGAAGAGATGTTACATTGCGCATTAAAGATGTCTGCTTAATCTTTATATTCCTGAGATATTCTATATAGTTATTTATATCTGATTTTTTCGTACTAAGAATATCTGGACAGAATTCAAAGAACTTTTTTAGATCATTTCGATACGCCTCGATTGTTGGAAGAGATAAACCGCGATCTGCGGCTAACATCTCCTCAAATCTTTCCAGCAATAATTCATTTTGCTTCAATTTTGTTCTTTCCAAAATATGGGACTAAAGCCTCTGGTATTTCAATAGAACCATCTTTTTGTTGATAGTTTTCAAGAACGGCTATAAGGCAACGTCCAACTGCTATTCCAGATCCGTTTAGTGTGTGTACGTACTCGTTTTTCTTCGTCGTGTCATTTTTGTAACGTGTATTCATACGGCGCGCTTGGAATGAATTACATCTCGAGCAGCTTGATATCTCGCGATACTTATCCTGCCCAGGAAGCCATACCTCTATGTCATATGTTTTTTCAGAAGAGAAACCCATATCACCCGTTGAAAGAACAACTGTTCTAAATGGAAGATTTAGTTTCTTTAAAATTCCTTCTGCACATTCGGTCATACGCTCATGCTCAGCAACTGACTGCTCTGGGGTTGTAATACTTACAAGTTCAACTTTACCAAACTGATGCTGTCGCAGCATTCCTGCCGTATCCCTCCCCGCAGATCCAGCTTCCGATCTAAAGCATGGAGTATAAGCAGTATATCTTAGTGGTAACTGCTTTTCTGATAAGATTTCTCCGTTATGTATATTTGTTAGAGACGCCTCTGCTGTTGGGATTAAGTATGACCCAATTGTTGTTTTGAAAAGGTCTTCTTCAAATTTAGGAAGTTGTCCAACTCCAAACATTGCTTGCTTTTCAAGAATGAGTGGAACGTAGACTTCTATATATCCGTTCTCTTTTGTATGTATGTCGAGCATAAACTGAGCAAGAGCTCTTTCTAGTCTCGCAATATCTGAGTATAGGAACACAAATCTTGATCCTGCTATTTTCGCAGATCTATCAAAGTCCATCATTCCAAGTTTTGTTCCTATTTCATAATGTTCTAGCGGCTTAAAGTCAAAGGATTTTGGAGTTCCAAAACGTCTGATTTCTACGTTTGCATTCTCATCTTTTCCTACTGGACATTCAAGTGATGGTATGTTTGGAATTGTGCATAGTAGATCAAGAAACTCAGACTTGGCTGCATTGGATTTTTCAGTAAGTTCAGCCATATCTTTTTTAAGCTTTTCCATTATCGCCTGAAGTTCGCTAGTATCTTGTCCAGTAGCCTTCGCTTTTCCGAATGCTGCTGAGTTAGCATTTCTGTCAGCTTGGATTTTCTGTAGCGTTGTCAAAAGACATCTTGACTTTTCATCCAATGACAAAAGCTTTGCTTCTATAGGTTCTTTGTTTCTATTGCGAAGTGCAGTGTCAAGAACTCCTGGATTCTGACGTATAAAATTTATATCAAGCATTGGATTTATTATTTTGGCTTTTGTTCTCGTTTAAGTATAGCACAAAAATTCCAAAGACAAACATAGCTATAGACAAAACTTGTCCAACTGTTAAGGTTATGCAATTAAAATACGTATATGCTTCAACTTCTTTATAGAATTCTATAAAAAACCTAGCAGATGAGTAAAATACACAGAAAATTGAAGTTAAAATTCCTTTTCCAATTATGTCTGTTCCTTTAAATCGGAATATCACAAACAGCAACCAGAAGTTTAAGAAGCCTTCAAAAAATGATTCCCAAAGCTGAGTTGGATATCGCGGCATGTGATCAACATACGGAAATATAACGGCCATATCAATTGCTGCTATTTTTCCATATAGTTCTTGATTCATAAAGTTTGCAATGCGACCTATCCCAAGGCCAAGAGCAGCTGACAAAGACAACGTGTCTGCCAAAACTTTCCAAGAAAATTGATGTTTTCTAATGAAACACATTGTGTATATTGCAAGACCTATAAATCCACCGTGAAATGATAGCCCTCCATTTCTTATCATAAGAAGCTCAAACGGATTATTAATGTAGAACTCTAAATCAAAGAACAAAGCATGACCAAGCCTAGCGCCGGCTATAACTGACACAATGGCCCAAAACATAAAGCTATCGAATTGTTCTGTCGTTGGAACATTAAAAGAATTTGTTCTAAGTTTTCGCAAAACCCAAGATGAAACAAGCCAAGCAGAAGCAAGTGATAGCGCATATAGAATGCCATACCAATAAACATTTAAAAATCCTATTGAAAAAGCAACAGGTGATGCTGACCAAACAAACATTTTTCATAATTTTAAAACTTGATAGTTAATCTTAACCGAAGTATAGAAAAATTTAAAGATGTAGATCTTCTAAAATGTTCATTACTACAATTACAAAACCGTAAAAATGACTATGTAACTAGCTGTCAAGGACAAATACTAACAGTATAACCATAAGACTAAATTATATCTTTCTTTTTTAATGCCTCCTTACAATGAGGCTGTATCGAAGTAATAAGTAAGTTCTTGATACCACCACAATACTACTAGTGACAGAATCATCACGATCAAATATTTAATACGTATTAGTAACATTTAAGCAGGCGGCGGGAATGGCGCTTGGCGACGCCTGCTTATGAACGAAGAAGCATCCTACAACATTAATCATCATTAAGTACGCAGCGCGGCACACCTTAGTAACGCCGGCTTACTTAAGGCAAACAATGTAGTCTAACAACATTAAATCAGCTTCTGACCGTATGCTAAGAGCAGCATGCTTATTGATATATTAAACTTATAACAAACGCATATAAAATAAACATAAAATTTGCTGCACGTTACAACGCAACAACTAGCATTATACATACTTCCTTAATATACTAGATATAATAGCAATCGTATCGACCAAAAACCTAAGCCACATTCCACGTAAGTGGAACCAGCCGTAGTACGGCAACCATATAAGACTACTACTATATTTTTTTGAAAAAAGGGTGGCAGTGCCACATCCATTTCCTTAAACCAATATATAACTTAACGTGCATTGACAGGTAAGGCTTAGCTGAATTGATATAATGCGAACAGCCTTTTTGAAATATATATAGTTATAGAGTTCGCAATTGATATATTATCAATTGCATCAAAGTAGATAATATGTATTTTTATACTTCTGCTTGTTTAATTGACAAACAAAATGTCTGCAAATCTCTGATAGATTTAATTTTATGCATCTGGAGTGTTTTTGTTTTTTCGTAATCTTCTGTTTTGTATGAGCAAAATATTTTTGTAAATCCAAGTTTTTGTGCTTCTTTTATTCGGGAAAAAGCAAGATGCGACTGTCTTACCTCTCCTGACAGACTAACTTCCCCAAAAAAGACAGAACCAGCAGGCAAGGCAGTTCTGTATGCAGAAGATATAATAGCGGCTGCTATAGCTAAATCTACTGATGGTTCACTGACCTTTAAACCACCGGCAATATTCACATACACATCCTTATTTGAAAAGTTCATTTTACATCTGTTCGACAAAACAGCTACGAGCATAGCCAATCTATTAGAGTCAAAACCAACGGCTGAACGACGAGGCATCGCAACACTCGTATTAGACACAAGAGCCTGAACTTCAGACAATATAGGCCTGGTTCCTTCAATTCCTGAAAAAACAGCTACTCCACTTACACTATTTTCTCGATCACTCAAAAAAGCAGATGATGGATTTAAAACTTCTTTCAATCCTGACTCGGTCATTGAAAAGACACCTATTTCATCTGTTGATCCATATCTATTTTTTTCTACACGCAGTATTCTATAATCATAAGACCTATCACCTTCAAAATACAATACAGTGTCCACCATATGCTCCAAAGTCTTTGGACCTGCAATCGCACCGTCCTTCGTTATATGGCTTACAATAATGACAATAACGTTGTTTCTTTTAGCAAAGTTAACAAGTTCTTGTGTGCAAAACCTAACCTGAGAGATACTCCCAGGTGGCGACTGTATAAGTTCAGATCCAACAGTTTGAACAGAATCAACAACAACTATTCCATTACCTTTGAATTTATTAATCGCTGAAATTATTTGATGAATATCAGATGTAGACGCAATCTGTATTGATTCATTAGTTATGCCAAGTCTTTTTGCTCGCATAGAAACTTGACCTACCGACTCTTCTGCTGAGATATAAACTCTTTTATCCAAGCCAACAGAATTCGCAAGAATTTGCATCAATAAAGTAGACTTTCCGATACCTGGAGAACCGCCGATAAGGATTACTGAACCGTCAACGAATCCTCCTCCTAAAACCCTATCAAGTTCCGCTATACCAGAATTATGCCTGCTGGACGCCAAGCATTCAGCGCTATCATCCTTAGGCTCAAGTGTTACAAAAAAATCATCAGGAACATCTTTTTTTGTAGATGCAAGACCATCATTTACCTCTTCAACTACACTATTCCAAGCTTTACATATATCGCATTGTCCCATCCATTTTGAGAGAACAGCTCCACATTCCTGACAAACAAACCTAGATTGCTTAGACATATATGAATAGAAGTTCGAACAAGTATGTGGCAGCTTTATGCTGCCTTTTTTTTATGCGACCTTGCTAAGTTTTCTGTGGCTAACATTGCCAAGGCCTGTTGTTTTTGCAATTGCACTACGACGTTTTGCGTAGTTTGGAGAAACGACAGGATAATCTGATGGTAATCCCCATCTGTCTTTATATTGGTCTATAGTTAAACCGTATACAGTGCTTAAGTGTCTCTTTAACATCTGAAGTTTCTTGCCGTCTTCCAAACAAACTATATAGTCATCATGGACTGATTCCTCAACAGGAACAGCTGGCGTTAATGAAGTCCTTTTACCAACATTGCTGGCACTACGTGAAACTTCAACAACCGCTGTAAAAACTTGACGTACTATTTGCGGTATTTCTTCAATTTGAGTTTCATGACTAGAAATATAAGCAGACGCAATTTCACTAACAAGTGACATAATTTCTTGAGAAGTTAAGTTTTGTGACATTTTTTTACCAAAAAAACATAATATATTACTGATATGATGACAGAATAATATATTCAAAAGAACTTTTCAATAAAAAAAACAATTAAAACAAAAAAAAACAGTATTATTTTTTATAAAAAAACGTTGACATACAAAAAACTTTTAGGCAAAAATAAAACTTTATCCTTTTAAATATTTCGCATTAACGACGCAATTGACAATACATGCTATATATAACTATATATATTTCAAAAAGGCTTAGGTTGCCATACTATGGCCATTATATAAATTCAGCTAAGCCTTACCTGTCAAGGCACGTTAAGGTTATATATTGGTTTAAGGAAATGGATGTGGCACTGCCACCCTTTTAAA
>JAFUQI010000045.1 GCA_017481035.1 Alphaproteobacteria bacterium
ACACATATGTATTACTATCTTCCCAATAGTTATAATAAGTTGTATTAGTTAGACCTGTTGCTACTGCTTTGCCTGTAGTAGTCTTTCCTATAGTTATAGGATTATCTACTTCTATAGGATCTGCATATAAAGACATACAGCTTATAGCACTTATACATAATAATGATTTCTTAATGTTAAACATCTTACTTACCTCCTTTGGTAAAACTTTTATTGATAAATATTATAGAATACAATAATTAAGATAACAATGTAAATGATATGTATAGTGAGTGATGTAATAATTGCAACAACATGGCAATATAAGTCTTTTTGAAAAATATATAGTAATCATATTGATAGTTCGCAATTGATATATTATCAATTGCGTCAAAGAAATGGCTGTATCAAAGATATCGGCTAATGTCTATGCGCTGTAAATTCTTGAATAAATTTTGATACGATTGGAAGTGCAACTTTTGCTCCAGTTTTATGTTCTCCTAAACTATGTGGGATAGGGTAACCGACGAATACACATATTAAATATGTCTTAAATTTATGTTCAAATGCTCCAACAAACCAAGCGTCTTTATAATCGTTTGTAGTGCCTGTTTTTCCTATAAATTTTACATTACATTTTTCTTCGATTGTTAAAAGAGATTTTCCAGTGCCTTCGACAATTGCCTTTCTCAGAATGCCGCCCATAATCGATGCTGTTTGGGTGCTCATAATTCGTTTTTCCTTTGGTTTTGTTAATTTATTTATTAGCGTTTTCAAGACACTGCTATTTTTATGACACTCTATGCTTTTTATAAATCTTGGTGCTATCATTTTTCCATTATTAACAAAGGCAGAAAATGCCGATACAAGTTTTAACGGAGAAGTTTCGATAGATCCAAGAACTCCAGATATTGGAATTTTTTTATTAGAAAGTTCAGCGTTTATTAGCATTTTTGATATGTTATTCATCCCTACTTCAATAGCAAGGTTCACAGTTGTTAGGTTTCTAGAATATATAACACCATTCATCAACGGTGTTTTGCCAAAAGTTTTTCCGTCATAATTTTTTGGGCTATAGATTTGACCATTACTTAGTTTTATGTGTACAGGTTTATCATCAACTAAATCGTTTTCATCTTTTCCATTTTCTATTGCAGCAGCATATACAAAAGGCTTTATCGTCGATCCTGGCTGACGTTTAGCCTGTGTAACACAATTAAAGGATGAAATATCAAAATTATATCCTCCCGTCATTGCCAAAACGTCGCCATTTGACGGGTCCATAATTATTATTCCTCCAGTTAAAGACGGCTGTTTATAAGGCTCATATCCTGAATCTACCTTGCGCAATAAGATGATATCACCTTTTGATAGATCTTTCTGTTCAATTCGAATATCGACATTTTTTCCATTTTCCATTTCGCATGAGATAATGCTGTTGCTACTTTTTGTAATTATAGCTGGCAGTATAATGTTTCTAGTATTTGGCAACGCTTGCCTTACTTCTTTGAGTGACATATCTTTTATGTTGCCGATCGGCGTTATTTCTTTAATTGTTTGTTCTATTAAGCCGTCTTCAAGGGCTTTTTCTGCTATATGTTGCATAGTTGAATCTATCGTCGTCTTTATACTGTAGCCTCCTGTAAAAAAATTTTCAATAGGAACATACCGAGAAAACAGTCTAAAAATTTCATCTGACACATACGGCATACGTAGCTTATTTTTTGAAAAATTTATATTTATATTAGACCGAACAGCTTTGAAAAACTCGTCTCTTGTGATATAGCCTTTTTCGTACATATTGCTTAAAATTTGATTTCGCTTTGCTCTCATTTTTTTTGAATTCTTTTTATTTATATATATAGATGGAGCGCTCGGAATCGCTGCTAAGAATGCTGCCTCTTCAGGTGTAGATTGATCCAAACTTTTGTTAAAAAAATGTTGATACGCTTCTGCTACACCGTAACATCCTTTTCCTAGGTATAGTTGATTAAGATATATTTCTAAAATCTTATCTTTTGGCATGCTTGATTCAATACGAAACGCCATTATTGCTTCGCGTATTTTTCTAGAAAAATTTCTTGCATTTCCAACTAATAGATTTTTTGCTATCTGTTGAGTTATTGTAGATCCTCCTGCTGGATTTTTTCTCCAACTCATTTTTATCGTATTCTCAATGGCGGCTCGTGCAATACTTATAATGTCTATTCCAGAATGTTTGTAGAAATATTGATCTTCAGCTGTAATGAAGGCAGCCTTTATGATACGGGGTATACTTTCAAGTGACTTGCATATCCTATGTTCTATTGCGTATTCTTCTATGAGCGTATTGTCAGAAGCAAAAATCCTTGTTGTTTTAGGTGGGTTATATTCTAATAAACTTAATTCACTAGGAAGATCTCTTCCATAATGGTATAAAATACAGCCTCCAGATACGAATAGTATAAATACTACTCCTAGAGAATATAACAGTATAGAACAAATTTTCGATATAATTGATTGTTTAATCATTTTTATTCTTTACTTTACATATATTAACAATAAGTATTGCAAATATAATTAGAATTAAAAATATGTATCGATGCATTTCTGGTAGGATTTCATTTAGCTCTATAGAACATAATCTGCTTTTAAATTTTATTGTAAATCCGCATACTATAGATATAAACGCTACCACTATTAAAAATAAGTGTCTCGCATTTAGTCGTTTGTTTTGTTTGTTTTTATCAAACCTCGATAAGAACAAAAAATTTAAAGACATTGAAAGATAAGACATTAAAACTATCATAGATATAAGAGAATTTGCCTGCTTGTAGCAAAATCCACATATAAGAATTGAAGTGATCAAAAAGTTCACTATAGCTAAGCGTAAGTCTTTTGCAAAGATTGTAAATAACGAAAATGTTATTAACCATACTTGCAAAACAGTTGTAAATACAGATTCAAAATCTTTAATCAATAATTCCAGCATTTTGAAGATGTGAAATTTTTTCACTCCACTTTTCTTTAACTTTAACGAAAAGCTTTAATTCTATCTTTTTGTTCGTTATGGCCATCATATCCGATATAGCTGCTCGTTTTATCTCTGTTATCATAGAGGCGTTTCTACCTATTATTATTCCCTTGTGCGATTCTTTCATAACTACGATTGCTTGATATACAGATATTTTTTTTTCAGTTTCTTTAAAAAACTCTGTTTCTATATAAACGCTATAAGGCAATTCTTTTTGAAGCTTTAGAAATATTTTTTCTCGTGTTATTTCTGCAAGACGAAATTTTAAATCCATATCAGTTATACATTCTGCGCCATACATCCATGGTCCGCAAGGTGCTAAGTCTTTTAAAGTTTTAATTAAATCTTCAAGACCGTCATCTGTCAATGCTGAAACCATAAACACATTCTCTATATGTTTTATGTCGTTCAATCGTTTTGCAGTCTCTAGAATGCTTTCCTTAGAAGCACTATCAACCTTATTTATCGCGACAATTAGCGGAATATTAAGTCTTGTCATTTTTTCCGCAAACGTGAAACTTGCCGTTTTGTATTTGCTTGTTGCGTCTATAACAAGAAGGACTATATCTGCATCTTTATATGCGTTTTTAAAGTTTGTTGAAATTGCTTTTTCCAGGGGGGTCTTTGACTTGCAAAATCCTGGAGTATCTATAAAGACTATCTGTGAATTGTCTAGGTTTACAATTCCCCTTACTTGACGTCGAGTTGTTTGTACCTTTGGTGAAACAATTGAAATTTTTTCTCCGACTATTTTATTTACAAGTGTTGATTTCCCTGCGTTTGGTTCACCTACAACTGCAATAAACGCACACTTAGTATTCAACATCTTCGTCTTTATATTCGCGTTCTTTTTTTTCGTGTCGTTCTTGTGCTTGGATTGATAGGGTCGTAACTGGTCTTGCCTCGAGGCGTTTTATCCCTATTGGCTCACCTGTTTCTTCGCAATATCCATATGTCCCATCGTTTATTCTTTCTATTGCTTGATCTATTTTGTATATTAGTTTTCTCATACGATCTCTTGTTCTCAGAT
The DNA here is from genome assembly GCA_017481035.1 of Alphaproteobacteria bacterium. Classification (GTDB taxonomy): domain Bacteria; phylum Pseudomonadota; class Alphaproteobacteria; order RUG11792; family RUG11792; genus RGIG4729. Next base: position 4,023 of record JAFUQI010000045.1, read on the forward strand.
CAAGAGCCTGGTTTGCCATATTGCTCGCTGCATCAATCGGATCTGCCTCGACAGAAATATCAGACAGCCTTTCTCTAATTTCTGTACTCTCTCTAATAAGTTCAGCTTTCCAATTGATTAACTTTCCGCGAAAGTATTCAAGCTGCTCTTCTGTAAGATAGTGTTCGTGCTTTTTCGTCATACAATTGACATAACATACAAAAATGCATATCTTACTATATTCTACAGAAAATTTCCTTAAACGCAAACCATAAACGAATAGCTAATAAGATTAGCTACACATAGATTTGCGTAAAACAAAATAAGCACAATCTGCAGCATTATTCTATAAGTATAAAAATAATTTTTGGCTATACGATTACTTGTTTTGTATGTGTGTAATTTTTTAATATTTCGACTATGAACAATATATTCAAGTTTACGTATATTTTGCTGCCACATTATTTCACAACCGAATCAATATATACATTTTAAAATTATCAAAAATATGATAGGCTCAACTTTATACAGTTAAATATTGGCAATCACGTTGAGCAGAAGACGCAAGAAAAAAACTTCTTTTTTTAAAACATTTTTTAAATTATGTTTTTTTTTCGCTATTTCATGTTGCGGAATAGCTGCATTAATATTGCTTAACTTTTCAAAGACACTTCCAGATTTGGGTAATCTTACAACAGCAACCAGAACTCCTTCAGTTACAATACAAACATATGACGGAAAATGTCTTGGAAATTACGGTGATATGTATGAGAAATTGATGCGAATTGATGAATTGCCAAGTCATGTGCCGGCTGCGTTTATAGCTATAGAAGACAGAAGATATTTTCAACATTTTGGAATTGATTTTATTGGTTTCTTCCGAGCTTTATTTGAAAATATTTCATCAAAAAAGGTAGCTCAAGGAGGTTCGACAATAACGCAACAATTAGCCAAGAATATACTAATTAATGAAGGAGTTGTTACTCATTACGATAGATCTATATCAAGAAAAATAAAAGAACTTTTACTTGCATTTTGGCTTGAGCATAAGTTTTCCAAAAAAGAAATATTGATGATGTATTTAAATAGAGTATATTTTGGATCAGGAACATATGGAATTGATGCAGCAGCACATAAATATTTTGATAAATCTGCGAATGAATTAAATGTATTTGAAGCAGCGATTCTTGCAGGTTTACTAAAAGCTCCGTCTAAATTTAACCCGTCAAATCATCCAAATTTTGCATATAGTAGAGCTATGGTAGTCTTAGAGGCAATGGAATCACAAGGTTTTATACAGAGTGCAAAGGATATTGAAAATAAATACGCAAAAGCAACTTTTGAAGAAAAGAAAGAAACAAGCAAAAACAACATGTATTACTGCGACTTTGCGTATGATCAAGCAAAAAAAATTTTAGGCGAGATTAGTGAAGATATAGTTGTTGTAACAACATTCGATGCAATAAAGCAAAACGCAGCCGAAGAAGCGGTACGTTATTATATAGACACAGAAGGAAAAAATTATAAGTTTAATCAAGCATCATTTATTTGCATGGCACGAGACGGCGCAGTTCTTTCAATGATAGGCGGAGCAAAATATTCTGCGACTCAATTTAATCGTGCAACCCAAGCAAATAGGTTGCCAGGATCAGTGTTTAAAATTTTTGTTTATGGAGCCGCAATTGAACATGGATATCAATTAAGTGATATGATATCTGATGAGCCAATATCTATAGCAGGATGGGAACCAAAAAACTACAAATGGAAAACTCTCGGTCAAATAGCCCTAATAGAAGGCTTTACATACTCTGTTAACACTGTATGTATCAGGTTAGCCCAAGCAATAGGTTTAAACAAAATTTCAAACTTCGCGAAAAAATTAGGAATTTATGATGTTTCAACACACGATATGAGCGTTGCAATTGGAACAACTCCGGTCACATTAAAAGACATAACTGCAGCTTATACAAGTTTTATGGATGGAATGCCAATTTGGCCTTATTGTGTGACAGAAATAAGAACAAAAGCTGAAGGGAAGATACTATATCAAAGAACAAATGAATTAAAGCAACCAGTGTTAGACGATGAAACACTTTCTCTTTGCAGAACATTGTTGAGAACGGTTGTGTTAAGAGGAACAGGTAGAGCTACAAATGTCAACTCTTTCATATTCGGGAAAACTGGTTCGAACGGAGATACTGATGCTTGGTTTATAGGTTTTTATGACCCAAAAGAAGAAAAAGATAAAGGTTTTTCGTATGGCATTTGGATAGGGAATGACTCAAATCATGAAAAAATGACTTCAAATTCAACTGGAGGAAGAATTCCTACACGTATCTCGAAAATGTTTCTTGAAAAGGTATTCGAACAAGAAGAAAAAGATAAAAATATTACAAAGACAGAAGAAACAGCACAGCAAAAGTCGCTTGGTGAAATGTTGATTTTTTAGAATTTAAGCAATGTTATCATTTTATTGCTTAAAGAAAGTTGTTAAACTCTTGCATATACGACATACAATGGATTTATATGTCTATTTTTAAAAAATTTGCTACGATAGGTGGATTAACGATAGTTAGCAGACTGCTTGGAGTTGTTCGCGAATCTATTTTAGTTCATTTTATTGGAGCATCAATCGAAATGGATGTATTCACAACTGCTTATAAATTTCCAAGCTTCTTTCGAAAATTTTTTGCTGAAGGTGGTTTTCAATCTATATTTATTCCATATTACACAGACTTCACTAACAACAAAAAAAACAAGGGAGCAAGCTACTTTACAGCGAAGATACTTTTTTTATTATCTGCGTTGATGCTGTTCGTAACTGTATTTGTAATAATTTTTGCGAAACAGTTTACATTAATAATGGCACCTGGGTTCAAAGATGATCCAACAAAACTAGACCTAGCTATAAAGTTTACACGCATCATTTTCCCAAGTATATTTTTTGTATCTATATCGACAATTTATAGCGGAATATTACTTGCCAAAAAACGCCTTGTTCAATATGCCGTTGCTCCAATTTTAGTAAACATAATTTTAATTTTATCGTTAGTTATGTTTTCAAGAATAACGACAGCAGGGTATGCAATATCAATAGGAGTGCTTCTAGCAGGCGTATTTCAGTTCTTGTATATGTATATTAATGTAAAAAAAATTGAATCGTCTCCATCAAAAATAACCACATTAAGACCAACAAAAACAATAAAAAACTTTTCTAAAAAATTAATGCCTGTCTTGGCCGGTGCGGGCGTCTCTCAAATAAATGTCTTAATCAGCACTGTTTTTGCTTCATATTTACCAACTGGTTGTATAACCTATCTTTATTGTGCTGATAGGTTTATACAGCTACCAATCGCATTATTTGGAATTGTTATAGGCATAATCATATTAACAGAAATTGCAAATCAAAATAACAAAACTCAAGTTGTAGAGATACAGCAACGTACAGCAATATTTGCATTAAGGTTGAGCTTACCTATTATAGTATTGCTAGCGACGCTATCTAGTCTGATAATTTCCATTTTATATGGTCATGGAAAATTTACACAAGATTCCGTATACAAAACAGCGTATGTTGTTACGATTTCCTCAATTGGTTTGCCATCATATATTATGGCTCGCATATTTACATCAGCTCAGTTTGCACAAAAAGATACACTTACAACAACAAAAGCAGCTATAATTTCGATATGCTCTAATGCACTAGTAAGCATAATACTTATAGGACCACTTCAAACAAATGGCTTGGCAATTGCAAATGTTGTTGCTGGATACATAAATATATTTATATTGACTCGCAAATACAAAGAATTGTATCGACTGGCAAAAACAGAAATGTCAGCTTTAAAAAAAATACTATTAGCAACCACTATAATGACAACAGCAATATTGTTTTGTCTTCATTCTTATAAAATACAAACAGAAAACACAATTTCAGAATTACTTGCAGTTGCTTGCATATCCGCACTCGGGATAACAATATACATTATAACTTTGTGCTTTTCTAACGATGAACCGACAAAAAATATAATTTTGCGTTATGCTAAAAAGACTATTATAAATAAATAACCCATGATACGCTTTGTTTGTTGACTTTTTTTTGTGCAAAGTGAAATATATTGTCATAGTAGATTTGTATATTTTGCTTAGTAACGGCAAATTGTTGATATCTGCATATCGCAAACCATGCTCTCTTTTCATCTATCTTGTATTGTGCATAACTGTAAATATTGTGGTTATATATTGCTTGTTGTGATGCGAAGGAGTTTATCCTTAGCTCCACTACTTATTGGACGCAATTGATAGTATCATTGCGAACTATCAATATGACTATATATATTTCAAAAAGGCTGTTCGCATTATATCAATTCCGCTAAGCCTTACCTGTCAAGGCACGTTTCACTCTAAAGGCCATTGACAGCGGCTTGCTTCATTTATATTTCTTTCTTCGAACCTTTTTTCAAAAAAAT
>JAFUQI010000046.1 GCA_017481035.1 Alphaproteobacteria bacterium
ATTTTTTTGAAAAAAGGTTCGAAGAAAGAAATATAAATGAAGCAAGCCGCTGTCAATGGCCTTTAGAGTGAAACGTGCCTTGACAGGTAAGGCTTAGCGGAATTGATATAATGCGAACAGCCTTTTTGAAATATATATAGTAATCATATTGATAGTTCGCAATTGACATATTATCAATTGCGTTCAATAGGTGGCGGAGATAAGGATTTTATCCTTAGCTCCGCCATCATAAAAATATTTGCAAATGCGTTTTGTTTATTCTATTTCTCTTTCTTCTTCTGATGAATCTATTCGTGAAACAGAAACGATCTTTTCATCAGGGTTTAGGCGAACGAGTATAACTCCTTGAGATATGCGCCTTGTTATTCTAATATCCTTTACTGGGCTTCTCATAATTCTACCAGTATCTGTTATCATGATGATTTCTGCGTCATAATCAACAGGGAATGATGCGACAACCTTCCCGTTTTTAGCAGTTATATTGAGGTTTGAATATCCTTTTGTGCCTCTTGCTGTTGCTCTATAATCATAGAATGACGAAGCTTTTCCGAATCCTTTTTCTGTAACTGTTAATATGAACTTTTCTTCGCGAGCTAATGTTGTTAATCTATCCTCTATTAATCCACCAACCTCTAGCTTTCCTTGTTGGGCAGATTTTCTAAGGGATGGAGCATTCTTTAGGTACTCTTCGCGTTCTTCCATGTTTTCTATAGTCCACTTGTATAGGATTGCCATAGATATAACTTTATCATCTTTCGCTAATCTTATGCCTCTTACACCGTTGGAGCTTCTTCCTGAGAATATGCGAAGAGAGTCTACTGCAAATCTATTGCATACACCATTGTGAGTAGAGAGGAAAACATCATCGTTTATATCCGCCAAAGCGACACCAACGAGTTCTTCTCCCTCGTCAAGGACCATAGCTCTCTTTCCGTTAGAGTTGATCTTTGCAAAATCTTCGTATCTATTGCGACGTACGTTTCCAAAAGACGTTGCGAAAACTAATGTCTTGTTTTCAAAATTCTCGTCCTTTCTAACAACTAGTATTGTAGCAATTTGTTCACCTTCTTTTAATGATAAAAGATTTATAAGTGCTCGACCTTTCGATGTAGGTGATCCTATAGGAAGCTTGTATCCTTTTATCTTGTATACAGTTCCGTGATTTGTGAAAAACAGTATCTCGTCGTGTGTATTGGCGACAATGACTTCCTTTAGTAGATCTTCCTCTTTTGTATTCATGCCATTTCTGCCTTTACCTCCTCGGCGCTGCGCTCTGTATGTTGAAAGACTAACACGTTTAATGTAGCCCTCAACAGTGTATGTTATGACTATATCCTCAGGTTGTATAAGATCTTCGTCATCTACATCTTCATAGTTATTTATTATTTGAGTTAATCTTTTTGTGTTGTATTTTTCTTTAACTTCTATCATTTCTTGCTTAATGATTTCGATGATTCTTTGCTTGGATCCGAGTATGGACAAGTATTCTTTAATTTGTTCAACAACTGCTGTTAGATCGTTCTGAATCTTTTCTCTTTCAAGACCTGTCAGTTTGTGAAGCCTTAAATCCAGGATTGCATTTGTTTGTTCTTCTGATAATTTATATGTTGATGCATCTTCAACGTTTCCTTCAACTAGCTCAATAAGAGACTTTATGTTTTCTGCATTATAAACTTCAGACATAAGGTTTGTCTTTGCTTCAAGCCTGTCCGCTGCCGCTCGTATAATCTCTATGACGCGATCTATATTAGCAATTGCTAGTCCAAAACCTAATAACACATGGGCCTTTTCCCTGCATTTTTTGAGGTTAAATTTGCTGCGACGTACGACAACTTCTTGTCTGAATTCAATGAAGTTATCTATGATTTCTCGAAGTGAAAGTTTAACAGGTCTGTTTTTAACAAGTGCAAGCATGTTATAACCAATTGATGACTGAAGCTGTGAGTGTTTAAACAATTGGTTTTGTATGACCTCGGCATTAACCCCTCGTTTTAGTTCAATAACTATGCGCACACCGTCTTTGTTCGATTCATCTCGAATATCACTTATGCCTTCGATGATTTTTTCTTTAATAAGCTCTGCTATGCGTTCTACAAGTTTTGACTTATTAACTTGGTACGGTATTTCGTGGACGATAATAGCTTCACGATCTCCATTAAATTTTTCTATAGTGGTTTTAGAGCGAACTATAACCGTTCCTCTTCCCGTTTCAAATGCAGACTTTATTCCTGAGCTGCCAAGTATGATTCCTCCTGTCGGAAAGTCTGGACCTGGTATATATTCCTGCATTAGTTCGATTGTTGTTATGTCTGGGTTATCTATTACTGCACAGCAAGCATCAACAACTTCTCCAAGATTGTGCGTTGGTATATATGTTGCCATACCAACAGCGATACCACCACCTCCATTTACCAAAAGATTTGGGAACCTTGTTGGAAGAACTGATGGCTCCATAATCGTTCCATCATAGTTTGGTCTGAAGTTTACTGTATCGTCATCTATATCTTGGACAAGTTCATGAGCTATCTCAGACATTCTAGCTTCTGTGTAACGTGGTGCAGCCGCAGAATCTCCGTCCATAGATCCGAAGTTACCCTGACCGTCAACTAAAGGATTTCTTAAACTAAAATCCTGTGCAAGACGAACCATTGTGTCATATATAGCAGCATCACCGTGTGGGTGATATTTACCCATGACTTCACCAACAACTCTTGCAGACTTTCTGTATGGCTTGTTGTGATGGTTACCTGTTTCATTCATCGCATATATAATACGACGATGAACTGGCTTAAGACCATCTCTGACATCAGGCAAAGCTCTTGAGACGATAACACTCATCGCATAATCAAGGTAAGAATTTTGAACTTCTTCCTCGATTGGCACTACTATGATATCTGATTTATCGCTCATTTTTGGATGGTCCTAATTGATTTTCTAAGTACTTACATTATAGCAAAATTCAAATCTGATTTGCAAACTGTGCAATAGGGACACAACTGACAAGCATCCTAGTAACCAATAAGTTTTAATAAACAGTAAGCCGATTGTTGTCTCTGTGCAATATAAGTGTTTTTGCAACTGTATTATATAATATCGTCACATCTATTGTTAATAGATGCAATATTTAATAAGTTTTGTCGATTCTGTTGTTAGTACAAATTTAACAATTAATGCAACCTAGACCTATTGCGAAATGGCTAACGAAGTATCAATCTTTATTGGAGCATTAAATCCTTTCTCCAATATAGAGCATTTATGTTAAACTTATAATGTGAACTAAATCAAATAAAATAACTGTTATAAATAAACTTTATACATATATGTTTATGTTATCTATATCACGTATGATATATTCATGTGAGGATATGTGATATAGACAGACAGATAGTGCAAGTACTTTAACAGAGGAAGAGAAGCAAGTTAAGTATATATTAGACTTTGACTTACCTATTGGGGAAGGAAACTATAGAGAATATGAAGATAAGATAGAAGAAATAATTAAGACTGTTACAGATGAAAACGGAGATATGTCTTATTCTAAGTATGTTGAGGCTTGGAATAATAAACATAGAGACAATAGAATAGATATATCAAAAGATTGGTTCTATGGTGATAATGTTGAGGACTTGTTGGGATTAAACTTATTTAAAAGATCTAAAGATCGCAGTTCAAAAGAATTTAAAGCTCACTTAGAAAAATATATCAATTCCCCGTTAATTAAATATTTTCTATAAAGATAAAAATATAAAGGTATTAACGCCTATTAAATACAATTGTAATAAAGAAGTTTACAAACATTCGCCTAGTATGCTTCCAAGTAAAATAAACATAATGTCGAAATCAACAGCCACAAAACAAACAAAATTAAAATATATATTACTCTTAGGATCACAAGGGGTTGTATTCTCATTTGTGGCAAATTACAAGCAGCCATTCAACTGGATCTAAAAACTGCGTGTTATTAACTGATAAAATAATGACTGATAAGCGTCAAAACGATATATTTCCAGTATATACATATAACCAAGAAGATAAATTTGCTTTCTACGAAGATGCATTTTCCTTTGAAAAAAATAACCAATGAAATATGAGCAAAAACAAACGAGAAGATCCTTATTACCAGGATTTTCTTTTGTTAAATGCAATAATCGCTGGGATATTAGATATTATACAAATCATATAAACAGTACACCAAGAATATTTTTCTACAATTAATCCGGCAAGGCTATATGATGATATTCTGATAGCAGAGCCTATGGACATAAGTATTGTATACATATTTACATCTTTTTCAGAAATTTCAGCTATATAGGTTCTAAAAACAACACCAGAAAAACCGAAGATAAATGTCGAAATACTGATAAGTATAGCGATCGTTATAATGTTTGGTTTAAATGTCACCATATATAAAAAAACAATTGCGACTAGAATATGGCCAATAACTGATGAGTATATGCAGTTTTTAGTACCTATTTTCTTTGATAACCAACCAGCCAATACTCCACTTAAAATCATAACAAATAAACCTATTAAATATGATATATTGGCAAACTCTGTTTTCCCAACTGACAAATCTTTCATTAAAAGAGCCTTTAAGCTTACTGTACTGCTATCTGAAAATTTGAACGCTATAAGCAGGAAAGATAAAAAAAATAGATTTTTTTTGTTGAAAAAGTTTAAACAAAATTTGAGGCACTTTTTGGTTGATTGTATCTGCAATTTTTCACATGTTTTGCCAACGTTTAAAACAAATGTTGTCATGCTAATTGCTAGCATGCCAAAACCAAATATCATAAAAGATTCTTTCCATCCAACAACATTTGATAAATAGATAATACAAGCTCCAGCCAAAAACATTCCTATTCTGAAACCTGTATTTTCTACACTTGTGACAATTCCTAGATCCTCCTTTTTAAACAAGCAAAGCTTTATGTGCGATCTTACAACTTCGTGAGATGTTGATGCTATTACGATCAAAAGTATTAAAAGTCCAGATAATAGCAAATAGTTATTATTGTCAAACATTCCTAGACATGCAAAACCTATTGATAATATTGATTGCGATATAAATGATATTACTCTAACGCCATTAAGTTTTTTTGACTCCATTTTGATAAGAATATTTTTTATGGAAGGCGAGATAATAAAACGCCAACTATATGGTAAAGTTGCGAGAAGTATATTTGTTATTGTCTTTATACTAACGCCTTTTTCAGAAAGCATTAACGCAAAAGTAGAAGTAATACCTATTAGAACTATCCCGCTTAATAGTCCACCAATACAAAGGTATGCGAGTAATGATTGCTTTGAGTTTGTTGAACCCATCTATGTTCCTCTTGAAACCCAAGATATAAGATGTTTAAAAAACGATTTTTTATTGATATTAAGCTTCGCTTTGTGTTCTGTCATATGATAGTAAATAGTTCCGATTGCATTTATAAAAGTTGATGTTTTTACTATATCATCAGAACCCTGAATGTTTAAAGGTTTGCCAATTCGTATATTGTCTATTGGCAAAAATTTTCTTAACTTTGCTATATCTATTAACCCTGACAAACGTGCTCCGCCACCTGTTAAAAATACTTTTTGAGATGATAGCATATTACTTTTTATTTTTGCTATTTCAAAGATTTCCTCAACTCTAGCAAGAACTATTGAATCAAGTGTGTTTCTTGAAACGTTGGTCATATGTTCGTCACCATCATCATCAATTCTTGATATTATTAAAGATTCATTCGTTTGATTAGCAAAGCTCGCAACTCCATATAAAATTTTAAGCCTTTCAGCTCCTGCCAAAGTCGTTTTTAAAACCGTCGATATATCTTTTGTAATATTTTGGCTTCCCATATTTATAGTATAGAAATTATATGGTTTTCCATTTTTTACAATAGTAATATCTGTTGTTGTTCCGCCTATATCAACAATCGAATAATCTTCACAGTTTTTGTTTTTGTTAAAAACCAAGGATGATGCTAAAGATGAAGCGACATATCCTGATATTTCTATGTTATTTCTGTATAAGCAATTTTTTATGTTGTTAATAAAAAACTTTGGAACTACTATCAGAAGCAATCGTACACTTAATTTTTCTCCAACCATTCCTTTTGGATCTATTATATCTTTCTGATTATCGACAGAATACTCTATAGGAATAGCATGCATTAATTCTAGCGGCTCACTAAAATATTGATTCTTATCTATGCATTGAAGTTCTGATATATGTATTTCATCTATTACGACATTTCCAATGTCGATGGTTCGTTCTATGAGCTTCGATTGGCACATCCACATTGGCAAAGAAATAGCTAAAGTTTTAATTTTTCTTTGGGCTTCGTTTTCTGCTTCTGATATTGCAGATAAAATTGAATCTTCTAATTTTTCTAAATTTTTGATTGCTCCAACTTTTAAGCCATTCGTTTGTTGATAACCTGAACCAATAATTCTAATATCAAAGTTATCTGAAGTGCTGTTTCTTGATGGTTCTGATTTTCCGATTGCTACTTTAATAGTGCTTGTCCCTAGATCAAGCACAGCAATCTCTCGCTTTAATCCAACAACACTACTACGCAAGATCAACTCAAATCAACAACTATTAACCAGTTAGATAATACTATAAGCGAGTTTAGAAATCTATGACTTTTGGCGGATGGGGTGGGATTCGAACCCACGAAGGAGTTGCCCCCTTGCCGGTTTTCAAGACCGGTGCCTTCAACCGCTCGACCACCCATCCGACTTTTCTATTATAACAAAACAACCAAAAGAGTCTACTAAAAAAATTTATGCATCAAGCAGGCGTTGCTAATGTGTGCGGCGCTGCGTGCTTAATGATAATAAACTGTTAATGCTTCTTTGTTTATAAGCCGGCGGCGGAAAATAAGCTTGGAGCTGCTAGCTTAATATGTGGATGGTTAGGTTGGCTTGTTTTATTTTAGATACTACTAAATTTGCGAGTATTCTGTAGTTTTATGGTGCAGTGGCGGACACCGTGCTCAGCGCCGCCGGATAAACTCTCATATCGCTATAGTCGCACGAGTTTATCGTTTCTCTATCCTGCTTCTTCAGGAACCTCAGCAACAAGCAAGGTATCGACACTAGGATGACCATTCATATGCTTTACTATTCTAAACTTATATCCTAAATTCCAACTTTCAATCATTGGTTTTATTTCGAAGAAATCTGCAGCATTATGATATATAGATATCAATAAGGAAGGTTTTTGCGTCTTTATTGTTTGTTCTGCCCCCTTTAAGAAATTCTGTTCAGCGCCCTCTATATCTACTTTTATTAATCCAACCTGTAAGTTATTTTCCTTAACATAATCGTCGAGAGTTATTATTTCAACATTCTCATACCCTTGAATATCTTTTTGTTTTGTAGTAACGTAATCTGAACACCAATTTTTTGGCATACTGTGGATTTCATTTTTAGCTCCAAGTCCTTTTTTGATTGGGATAACTTTATCTTCTATATTATTAAACTTTATTGTTTTTATCATTAATTCATAGTTTTCTGTCTGTGGTTCAAACGCATGTATTTTTCCTTTTACATATGGAGCAAATACTATTGCTGTATCTGCTATAAAAGCACCGACATCAATTATTGCTTTATCTTTAAAATGTTTCCTGTTTTTTAACTCATGAATGCCATTTTCGTATCCAAATGTACATTTAATCCACCTATCAACTGGTAAAAGGTATTGCTTGTAAGCGTAACACTCTTCATTCAGCTTTATAGCCTAAATGTATTATTCAATTTAGCCAACTGCTCCGTTTCTTCTTGTGTAAAAGTTACAGATTTACATTTAGCTGTTTGTAATTCTCTAAGCAAAATTTTATGAACTGTATCTATACTAGCTTGATCCAATCCAGCAATTAACTTTTTATAACTGTGCGTTAAATCATTGTTCTTCGCATAATCTTCTATTGTTGCTGATATAAGCTGCTTTTTAAACTTTTTTACAAGACCTGCTGGTTTTCTCGTTTCTTTTTTTATTAAATCTATTTTCTTATCCACATGTTTGTTTATAGAAAAAGTGCTAGCGATAATGGCTGCTAGTAATGCCCCCCCACCCGATGATGATTTTCTTCATTTTGTTAAAGTTACAAAAAAATTAATTTTTAATAAATATACGATATTTTAAACGCATTAGCTAGTGTCATTAACAATATCACCAACATATCAACAAGACAGCTTTCACACAAGCGGAAGTCACGGTATAGCCGCTATACATATAACCATACGTAAGCTTAAAGCGAGATTTAAGCTGGTTGTGGCATATCTACTACTCCTGATAATATACAATGACCTTATGTAAAGATAATAAATATATATGGAGTATTTAAAGCAAGCGGCGGAAATAGCGCTGGGGGGCTGTTTGCTATTTCGATTGCGGTTTGATAGGTTGCGTTGTGACGTGCGGCAACTTTTATGTTTATTTTATGCGTGTTTGTTATAAATTTGGCATATCAATAAGCATACTGTTCTTAGTGTGCGTTCAGAAGCGTGCTTAATGTTTTTAGACTATACTCTCTGACTTAATCAAGCAGGCGGCGGGAATGGCGCGATGCGCCGCCTGCTTAAATATCGCCTTATACTGCTACATATTGAATACATGGATGTTATGATGCTTTGATAACTATATATATTTCAAAAAGGCTGTTCGCATTATATCAATGAAGCTTCACTATATGTCAAGGTTCACTTACGTTCTCCACCTTGACATAAGTTCTCTTCATTTATATTTCTTTCTTCGAACCTTTTTTCAAAAAAATA
>JAFUQI010000007.1 GCA_017481035.1 Alphaproteobacteria bacterium
AACTCTCAATATAACTATATATATTTCAAAAAGGCTGTTCGCATTATATCAATTCAGCTAAGCCTTACCTGTCAAGGCACGTTTCACTCTAAAGGCCATTGACAGCGGCTTGCTTCATTTATATTTCTTTCTTCGAACCTTCTTTCAAAAAAAATATAGTATTATATGGTTGTTTATAGGTATGTGATAAAGATATATATGGTTGCCGCACTACGGCTGGTTCCACTTGCGTGGAAGATGGCTTAGGTTAGTGATCGATACTATGGCAGTTATATATCAAAGAAGCATATATAATTTAATGCTAATTATTGCATTACACATAAGCAAGCAGCGAGAATGATGCAGTGGCGCCTTCTGCTATTGTGGTTGTATGTATTGCGTTGTGATGTGCGGCAAATTTTATGTTTACTTTATACGTGTTTGTTATAAGTTTAACATATCAATAAGCATGCCGCTCTTAGAGCCATTCTGCGCGTTGTGTTTAATGATGATAAAATGTTATAGGATACTTCTTTGTTCATAAAGCCGGCCGCTGGAAATACGATGGGAGTTGCCTGCTTAATATGGGGTTGGTTGTCTTGTTTCGTTTTATATACTACGAAATTTGTGAGTATTCTATAGTTTCATGGTGCAGTATAGCAATTATATCAATGAAGATTATATATATAATGCTAGCTATTGTCTTTCGCATAAGCAGGCGGCGCCCCGCGACATTCCCGCCGCCTGCTTTAATATATTGTTATCATGATACCTTCCAATGTAAGCATTGTTGCTTAGACGCAATTGATAGTATCAATTGCGAACTATCAATATAACTATATATTTTCAAAAAGACTTAGGTTGCCATACTATGGGCGTTAAATTAAGGAAGCTTCACTATATGTCAAGGTTCACTTACGTAGAGGTTATATTATCAGAAAGAAAGGATGTGGCACAGCTACTTTTTTTAAAGGATATAGTAGTAGCCTTATATGGTTGCTTATAGGTATGTTATATAAAATATATATGGTTTATTGATAAAGGGCTTTCGTACTATGACCGCCACTGGGTCACTTCTTACGAAGTGACGGTGGCTTAGGTTTGTATGCTATGCAGTAGTAATCTATTAGAAGATGAAGTCATCATTTGTTGAGGTGCTTTCATGTTCGCTTTGTATTATGTGTTCATTTATAAAAATCAAAATTTTGCCAATTATTGATTGATCGAAGTCTTTAGATGGGTTCGCAATTTTATCAAATAGTTTATTTATGTAGCCAACTATCTCATCATTGTGACGTTCTTCAGCATATTTTCTTACGACTGATAAAGTAGATTCAGCTTTACTTGTTGTTGCATCATCCGCCCCTTTTTGTATTGCTTTTGTAAACAATTCTTCAAGTTGAGTGTCAATTTGCGATAAATCACCTTCGTATGCAAGGATTGTTTTTATAAGATTCATTGTGCCTTGTTCTTGTTTTTGCTCGTCAAAACTATTTTCAACATTATCATACGTTGTGTTTGTTAAATTTTTAGGCAACATCTGTGCAAATTCTTCGACTGTTTTTTTGTTTCCTACTGCTTTATATCTTTTAATTATACCTGATATTTTTGGCGATATATTATTTGCCTTTTCCGCACTAAAAGATCTTGTAATTAGCATTGTTTCAATATCCTGATCATCTTGATTTCCTATTTGCTGATTCAAAAATTTTATAGTAAACAATAAATTTAACGCGATTTTTTGAATTGTTGGATTTTCGTGATTTAAACAATATACTATTATCTCTGTCACTGTATCTATTACTTGCAACTCTCGATTATCTCTGTTTTCGTGTATACGGTTTAAAGCTAAATTTGCAAGCAATCCTATAAAACCACCGTCACTATATTGGGATGTTACGTCTCCGAAAGTACTGCTTTCTTCCTTCAAATCATTGATAATTGCATCAAGTTTTGAAACAATTTTAGAAAATTCTTCTTTCACGTTTCCTGTTAAACCATGCGAAAAGGCAGCATATAAATATGCAAAATAATTTATGTTTTCTACTGGCAGATTATAAATTTCCTCTGTATAATTCATTTGCGTTTGATATTCTTCATCTTTTCTTGGCTGATAGCTACTTGCCTTACTTTTTTCGGATTCAGTAGTATCTTCTTCTACCTCTATCACCTCAATGCTAGGTAACCGTTTCATCTCGTTTTCGACAGCAAACATTTGCCTGTTTTCTTGTTTTTCAGAGTTAAATCTAGGAGACTTCACATTCATTTCTTGTTCTATCATCTCAGTGCTAGGTGGCTTTGGCGTACTGCTTTCTATCATCTTCATTTCTTGTTGGTAATTTCCTGTATTTTTAGTGGGTGCTGAATATATCCACGTTACACGATTTACTGTATGGAACGAGTTATAACCGTTTATTAAATCTTCAATTTCTTTCATGAACGTACCTAGTAGATATTTGATTTCTGGACTTAAGCATTTTTGTATTTGTTGTTGAACTGACAAGTATTCCTTAATCTCTATAGTATAATCGTTTTGTATCGCCGATATAAATTTTTCGAATACTTCTATTAATCCTTCGAGACTCGACTCTTGTGTGTTGCGATGAATTAGGCTTAAGATTAATTTTTTTAAATTGACTAGTCGATCTACTGCTCTATATCCAAATGTTTTGTGTATAGCAAGTGCAATCTGCCCTATATCGCTATCATATAGGCTAATTCCTGTGTTATAGTAGTCCTGAATCGAAAAGAAGTTACTAAAAATTCGATTACTACTGCAGTTTCCTGTTGGACTTATTAAGAATTGTATAATGCTTTGTAGGTCGTAGTTACAGATTGATTGATCATCTCGTAGCAATATGTCTAAGGCAGTTTGATTTGCTTCAACCGATTGTTCAAATATATTTAACTTAACAATCTGTGGCCATTCTTGACTTCTCGTTTCTACAGTTTGTATGGCTGTACTTGCAGGGGGTATAACTTCAATTTCTGTGGTGTATTTTTTGCTGCCAGTATTGCCAAATTGGTTGCTATTTTGATATGTATGTTGAGTATTATTGTGATGCGTCTGTTCTTCTAATTTTTTCTCTATCATTTCGACAACTGTATTGAAGTTTGCGTCTTTTTGTGCGTTGGTCTTCAGCCAATTTAACGCTTTTTTCGCGTTTCTTTGATCTCCATAACCTCCATAAAATACATCTAATGCATTTTTATGTTGATCGAATTCGTCTTGGTTAGAATTAATGACCAATTCGTTAAGTGCATTAATAAATGATAACCCTTCACTTGATCGCATTATTGAGGTGCTGTCGTCGCACCCATCATCATAATAAGAATAACTATCAGAATAACTACTAGACATTGCTGTCGTAATACTAAACATTGGAAATATATATAAAAGTTTTTTCATAACTGTCATCATAACAAGCTAAAATATATATTTATATTATAACACATTCTTGTGAAGTAGTAACTAATTTAATGTTTTAAGTTATAAACGTTGCAAATTGTATATGTAAGTTGAAATATACAATATTATTTAAATGCAAAAAAACTTGAGAATTTTTCTTGTGTTGATATCATGTTTTAGTAGCTTGGTTTTTTATTTTTTCTAAAAATGTATCTTAGTATACTTCTTAAAAGGTTTTATCTTGTTTTTGTAGTGTTATTTCTTTTAAGCCCATTAAAATCAAATGACTTGTGTCATTGCAAAAGTGCTGATTTTAACAAACCAATTTGTACGAACAAGATTGATGAAATATACGAATTAATCAAAACAATAAAACCAGTGTTAGTTGTTTTTGATTGCGATGCAACACTTTTACGCTATACAGACAGCAGTATGTCTCCTAGGAACTGTAAAAAGTTTATGGTTGATTTAAGCAAAAGCAATTCAAATTTTGAAAAACAAATGAGCTCTGTTTTTAACCATGCGGAAATAGAAGCTGTAGATCAAGGTTTGATAAATATGTATAACGATATTCAAACTCAATTAAATATTCCGTGTCTTATAATTTCTCAGTGTGGAAATGGTAGTTTTGGGGAAATTGAAAGCATGATTGATTGGAGGATTGAACAAGTTAAAAAAGTTGGCATTATATTAAGCGATTTATTACAAGACGATCCAAGCCTTGTAGACAAAATAAATGACTTTTATTCATCATATGTAGACCCGAAAAAGAAACGTTTGTGTGAAACATCAATTACTGCCCCATATTACAAGGAAGGAATAATAAACTCCGTAGATATTCCAAAATGGAATGTATTAGAAAATATGTTAAATATTTTAATAGAAAACAACAGATTCGAATCAAATGGTACTATAATTTTTATAGATGATTCAACAGCAAATTGTAATAGTTTTTTGGAAAGTGCTAGCAAATCAAAGCTTTTTTATAATACGATTGCAATAAATTATACGATGGCATATGAGGCAGGAGCAAACACGTTAAAGGATGATGTAAAACACTTGCAAAACACAATCTTACAAAAGTATGACATATGGGTTCCTGATGACGTCGCAGGAATACTAAGTGGAATACGTAATTGTGTTATGATACAGCAAATTGAACATGTGTCTTAAGACCTAATTATATGGTTATTAGCAAAATCAATAATTGTAGATGGTTTTGAACTTTGTGTTGGCCCATCTACAATTATCTCTACCTTTCCGTTAAATGTTGTTTTAATCTCATCAAAATTTTGCAATATATTCTTCCCGCTTAAATTTGCACTAGTAGAAACCAAAGGAACGTTTAATTTGGTTATTAACTCTAATAAAATTTGATAATTAGGTTTTCTTAAAGCTATAGTTTCTGTCGTGCTATCAAGTCTTTTTAAAATTACTGTTGTCGGAGAATTTCCTTCTTGCCATAACTCACTTATTTTATTTTTATCACTTTTCCTTATATTTGCAATTTTTGTTGCCATTTCTATTCCAGATACTAATATTATAAATGGTTTTTCTTTTGATCTTTGTTTTATACTATAAATTTTATTAATTGCTTTAAAATCGTTGTGTATTGCCATAATGCCATAAACAGTATCTGTTGGCATAACGACAATCTTTCCATTGCGTATGTCATTTGCAAGTTTATCAATATCTATATTATTAACATTCAGATACCGTGTTTTTAACGAGTTTCCATTTGTGATTATCATCTTCTCTTTCAAGCGTCCACTTATAACATAAATCTATAAAGATCTTGTTTGGATTGTCCAATATTTTGCCTTCATTGTTTATTATAATGCTCATCTGCGATACTTTAAATGATATCCAAATCTTTTCTTTTGTTTTGTATGTCTGTTTCTTTTGTATTGTCGTGTCCTTAAATACAACTTCTATTTTTTGTGTTAATTCAGCGTTTTGTCTTTTTAATATCTGTGCGCAAAATTTTTCATAAATGACGTCTGATACATGGTCTTTTAAAAAGTCTAAATCCGGCTGCGTAAATGCTCTATATATATCTAAGAATAACTTTTCAAACTCTTTTAATTCAGAGTCATTTTTAACAGTTGTCTGTTGTAATTTTATACTCTTTGGTTGAAGTTGTGTTTTTTCTTGGATTATTTTTATAACTGCTTTATTGTTTAAAATAGTCTTTTCTTTTCCAAACTCGTTAAACAACTTTATAAAAAACAAAATTGACAAAACAATCAAGGTTAACAAAACCATACCAAAATACCTTCTGACAAAAATATGTCGTTAACATGTAGTGACCTATAAGCCGGGTTCTGTCCAAGAGCTAGCTCTTTGTCTGATCATTCATCTAGGCCTATTGTTACCAATAGGCTCAAGCAACCTACCCGGATAATCTTGGATCATAAGCTCTCCATGAACAAAGTTCAAATTATCCCTATTTGGTTTTGCTTCAGGTGGGGTTTACATAGCCATAGATGTTGCCATCCATGCGGTGCGCTCTTAACGACGCCTTTTCACCCTTACCTCAAATGAGGCGGTATACTTTCTGTTGCACTTTCCCTATGAATGTACTTTCGTAACATTCACGCCGGACGTTATCCGGCACCTTGCTTATGTGAAGCCCGGACTTTCCTCTGAAAAATAATCCAGCGATCAGCCAGTCACTACGATTATGATTCTAACATATAAAACAAAAAGTTGCTATACTTCATGCATCAACAACAGAATTACAAAAATGAAAATAGAACAGTTATAACTTATCGTTACTGTATAAGCAGACAGCCGTAATAGCAACTAATACTGTCTGCTTAGATATCTCAAAAACTTTCACATAAAAATGCTATTTCCCGTTCATCATCAGATGTTTATGTTATTGGTTCTACATCTTATCTCGCATGATAAACTCTACATAATCTCTATTATCATCATCAAATGTAAATCCTGTTTCTTCTTGTATTATACTAAATAATGCATCTTTATTATTGTTGTCTATATCTGTTATATATTTACAATCTTCAGGTATAACTATATTAACAGGATTATCTTTAGTACCATTTAGTGTTATAGGTTTCTTCCATCTAGATGTATTAATCTTCTTACTATCTTCTAATATACTCTTAGGTAGTATAAAGGTAGATCCTTCTTCTA
>JAFUQI010000047.1 GCA_017481035.1 Alphaproteobacteria bacterium
TTCAAAAAGGCTGTCCGCATTATATCAATTCAGCTAAGCCTTACCTGTCAAGGCACGTTTCACTCTAAAGGCCATTGACAGCGGCTTGCTTCATTTATATTTCTTTCTTCGAACCTTTTTTCAAAAAAATATAGTAGTAGGGATAGTGATTATAGTATAGGTAATGGTTTTGTGTTTGATATGGTTATTGTTAGTCGCCACTGGTTCCACTGGCGTGGAAGGTGGCTTAGGTTTGTTGCGAATACGTTAAGTTTGTGATAGCGCTGGGAGCCGCCTACTATAGATACTTTGTTGTTATAATGCGATAAGCAACCCTATATGTGTTACGGTACATAACTTTCCTTGCAATGTAAATTTATAATGTGTTAAGACAGGTTGTTTCGTGTTGCTTTTGTCTGTTGCTATTTATATGCAGCCTTCTTCTATTGAATCACACTCGCTATCTTCATCTACAATAATAAAGTTGATTTTATCTATATCTTTTGTATTTATGCAGTTCGATAAGCATTTGTTTATAGTTGTAAGTAGCGTGTTTTTCATTTCTTTTGTAGAAGACCTTTTTTCCCGTATGGCATTATTAAGTTGTTTGATATTGTTATCGCTATAAATATCTAACAGTATTTGATATTTTATAAGACTCATATATAATTTCACATTTACCATACCACAGTTTGGTTCAACTAGGAATAGATTAGGCTTGCATTCAACAGGCTCTTTAGGCAATATAATAGTTGATCCTTCTCGAAATATAATATTTTTGTCTGAAACAAAACGAGATAAATTTGAGCTTTCTGACATATCAAATACGCTGTTTTTATAGTTAATTATATTGTCATACAAAGAAATATAGTGTCCTTTTAGTATTTTTATAGTGCCATAATTATGCAGCTTAGCATAATTTGAAAATGTACTTTTAACTTCTAAAGTTCCATAATTATCTGACTCTGCGTCTATACTAAGTGAGACTTTTGGAAGATTTGTTCCGCCAATAGTAACTGTAATTCCTTTTGATATATTTAGTGATTTTGTATATATTTGTGGTTTTTTTATAACCGTATCTTCAATAAAAGTTGTGTCGTTCTTTATAATTTCTGTTGAATATATATTATATAGAAGCCACAAAAATGAAATAAGTATAAACTTATTAATATTTCTCATTGTTATTTTTTTGAGTATCTTTACTATATATTAAGTAGCACAAAAAAAAATAAAGCAAGTAAAATAATTTAATTTTTTAAAAGTTTTGCTATTCGCTCGGCGGATAAGTTGTTTGACTTTTGTTGTTTCATTCTCGATTCGTGTCGAACTGGATTTTTATCTGCATTTAAAAAAGTGATTTTTTGCAATATATCGTATTTTTTATCTTTTATTAGCTGCTCAACAATATTTGATGAAAAACCATTCCAAACGCCTTCATCTAATACAAGAATCTTTCTGTAATTTTTTGCGTAGTTATATAGAGTTTCAGTATCAAGCGGCATTGCACACCTTGCGTCAATTATCGTTGGTGAAACTTTTGCAATTGTTACAGCTTCCCATATATTAGTTAGAAGGTCGCCAAAAGAAAAAATTAATATGTCATTTCCTTCGTTGACGATTTTAGATTTTAATGAAAAGTTATTGGAATGCGCTTCTCCAAATGCTTCTGATTTTGGGAACCTTATAGCTATAGGATTTTTCATGTCATTTGCAGAGTATTCGAGCATTAATTCTAGTTCTTTTGCACTTGACGGGGACAGCACTGTAAATGTCGGAAAGTTACAAAACATTGATGTATCATATATTCCTGAATGTGTTTTCCCGTCACGTCCAGGAAACCCAGCTTTATCAACTATAAATCTTACAGGAAGATTTTGGAGAAAAACATCGTGATATATCTGATCAAATGCCCTTTGTAAAAAAGTTGAATATATACAAACATAAGGTTTCATTCCTTGTATGGCTAGTCCGGCAGCGAATGTAACTGCGTGTTCTTCAGCAATGCCTACGTCAAAAAATCTATCAGGAAATTTTTCGGCAAATTCGAGAAGACCTGTTCCATCTTTCATTGCTGCAGTTATACAAACTATTTTAGGATCCTTTTCTGCAAGCTGAACTATTTTAGAAGAAAATATATCTGTATATTGCGGCAAACCGACAGTTTTAATTCCGTGTAGCTTGTTTTTGTCTGATTCTGCTTCTTTATAGCCTTTTCCCTTTTGTGTTATAGCATGCAATATAATTGGTTTTGAAGTTGAAAGGTATTTTATATTCTTAAGAGTTTTTATTAAAGCTTTAAGGTTGTGTCCATCTTTTGGTCCAATATATTGAAGCCCGAATTCTTCGAACATATTATGTCCGCAAAATGCAGATATTGTGCTTTTTATAAAACTTTCAATTTTTTGCGATTTTCTTTCAGGCAGAGTTTTTAATAATTTTCTGAGGCTACTTCTACACAAAAGTCCCCCTTTAGTGTTTAGTAGTTTTGTGAGATATTTCCTCATTGATCCTACTGACTTTGAGATAGACATTTGATTGTCGTTTAAAATTACAATAAAGTCCTTGGTTTTTGAAACGTTATTTAGCGCTTCATAGATCATCCCACCGCTCAGGGCTCCATCTCCAAGTAATGTTAAAACCTTAAAGTTTTCTTGTTTTATATCTCGAGCTTTAGCAATCCCAAGTGCTGCACTAAGTGATGTTGACGCGTGTCCTGCTATAAAATGATCATACTTGCTTTCAAGAGGATCTGGAAATCCAGAAGCGCCATCGCATGATCTTAGGTTTTCCATTAAACCTCTTCTTCCTGTTAACATTTTGTGAGCATATGATTGGTGCCCAACATCAAATATTAACTTGTCAGTTTCTATATCAAATACATAATGTATCGCGACAATAAGCTCTATATCTCCAAGATTAGAGCCCAGGTGCCCTCCATTTTTGTTTGTAATGCGTATAATTTCTTGACGAAGCTCGTTGCATAACTCGTATAATTCATCTATGTTTAAGCTTTTTATATCTTTTGGAATTTTTATATCATCTAGTATCATTGTATATTCATAACAACAGCAGCATGATCTGATGGCTTTTCTTTTGACCTTGTACCTAGGTCAATATACATAGATTGAGCGTCTATGTTTCTTGTCGTTAGTATGTAATCAATTCTTAAACCGTGATTCTTAGCAAAACCTTGAAACCTATAATCCCACCACGTATAAATTTTTTCATTGTTATATAATTCTCTGTGCCTGTCGAAAAAACCTATGGAAAGCAGTTTTTCAAAGCACTCTCGTTCTTTAACAGAGCAACATATTTTATCTTTCCACAAGTTAGGGTTATAAACATCCATGTCGTTTCGACATACGTTAAAATCACCACCTATTATAAAATCATCATTTTTTATTTCTTTTTCTAGATATGACGTTAGTTGCTCAAAGAAGTTGATTTTATAGTCATATGCGGTTGCCCCAACTTCTTGACCGTTTGGAACGTATACAGATGCTATTCGTTTTCCACGTATTAGACATTCAACATATCTTGCTTGTTGGTCATTAAAAATCTCATTTCCATATCTTATTTCTTCGGTCAAGTATTTTGATAATATCGCAACTCCGTTATATGTTTTCTGGCCTAAAACCACGCAATTATATCCTGCTGATTCTAATATTTCATATGGAAATTGATCATTTGTGCATTTTAGTTCTTGCAACAATAACACATCTATATTGTCAGACTTCAGGAAGTTAACTATATGATCTATTCTCATTCGAATTGAATTAACGTTCCATGTAGCTATTCTCATATTAAGCTAAAAGCTAATGCGAGCAAACACATAGAATATAGCACAAAATGTTATTTCGTCTCAATTTCAAAAACATCGTAGCATTGAGAATCACATTATCAGATGCAATCCAACTAATACAGCTACTTTAATACAAACAATTTAACTAAGCCACCTTCCACGTAAGTGGAACCAGTGGCGACTAACAACAACTAACTATAAGCAACATATATATAAAACACTTTATCACCTACCTATAAACAACCATATACACTACTATATTTTTTTGAAAAAAGGTTCGAAGAAAGAAATATAAATGAAGAGAACTTATGTCAAGGTGGAGAACGTAAGTGAACCTTGACATATAGTGAA
>JAFUQI010000048.1 GCA_017481035.1 Alphaproteobacteria bacterium
CAACCATATAAGACTACTACTATATTTTTTTGAAAAAAGGGTGGCAGTGCCACATCCATTTCCTTAAACCAATATATAACTTAACGTGCCTTGACAGGTAAGGCTTAGATGAATTTATATAATGGCCATAGTATGGCAACCTAAGCATTTTTGAAAATATATAGTAATCATATTGATAGTTCGCAATTAATATATTATCAATTGCGTCCGATATGTTGCAGTGACACCAATTCCTGACCTTCTCTTTCAAGCCGGCCGCGGAAAATACGCTGGGAGCTACTGGCTTATGAGCAAATCAGTATCCTATAACATTTTATTATCATTAAACACGCTTCTGAACGTACGCTAAGAGCAGCAAGCTTATTGATATGCCAAACATACGCATAAAATAAACATAAAGTTTGCTGCACATCACAACACAACATATACAACTGCAATCGAAATAACACCGCTTACAAACCTAAGCCACCTTCACCGTTAGGTGAACCAGTGGCTGAGTGGCATAGCAAAACATAAAATCCTTAGGCTACCACTTTATTATGTATCTAATGATCTACCAGTATCAAATGATCATCATGGTGGTATAGTTTTAAAACTTGAAAAATTAGGTTTATAGGTTATCATATAGTGATACAAATGAACATTCTTAAACTTCCAATATGAATATTCGTTGCCCTTATTGTGGATGTTCTTACTCTATCAACGAAAGTATATTAAAAGAACCTATAGGAAATGAACAACTTGGATACGGTTGGTGGCTTCGCTGTTATAAATGCCACAAAAAATGGTGGCTTAAGCATTCGTCAATAGAGCAAAAATTTAACTCTCCGTTAAGGGCAAACAGAGAAGAGTCTATAAAGAAGCTATCAAAACTTGTGAAACCGAAGAAAAAACGTAAATTCAAAGTTCAATATCTTTTGCTAGCGTTATTTATAGCAGTAATCGGTATAGCGTTTTGTAAAAGAGAAGCTATAATGCAAACAATTGTGAACAATGCTATACATATCGCAAAACAAGCAGAGAAAAAGATGTCTATGAAGGATGTTAGATATTTCATAGAAGGAGATAAAATAACAGTTTTCGGAAAAGTTAGCAATGACGATACAAGAACAATAAACTTATCTGGAATTAATGTAAATTTGACAAAAGATGGAAATGTCATATTGGCATGGAAAGAACAGTTTGATGTTCAGCTTATACCAGGACAAGAATTAGATTTTGAAACAGCATCTGATATCAAAAATTTTACAGATGACATTCAAGTTGAGGTATCAGTTTTTTAGAAAATAAATAGGAAATAAATATGAATCAAGATTTTACAATAGAAGATTTAAGCTTTGATGAATTTATGGCATCACTAAAAGATGGAGATAAAATCGAAATATATACTGATGGTTCGTGCATGGGCAATCCAGGTCCTGGTGGATGGGCTGGAGTTTTTATATTTAGGGATAAACGAACCAATATATCAGGCTTCGAAAAGGAAACAACAAATAATCGTATGGAGCTAACAGCAGCCATCGAGTCAGTCAATGCCGTCCCTAAAAACATACACGCGACTATATATACGGATAGCACATATGTTAAAAATGGAATTACATCATGGATAAACTTGTGGAAAAAAAACAACTGGAGATCATCTACAGGAAAACCAGTTAAAAATCAAGATTTATGGGAGAAACTAGACGCAGTTCAAGAGAACAAACAAATTGAATGGGTTTGGGTTAAAGGTCACGCAAACTGCGAAAATAATAATAACGCAGACTTTATAGCAAGAAGCGCTATCGTAACGTCTTATATGAAAGGATAATACTGTGGGACTTTTTATAACGTTCGAAGGAGGAGAAGGTGTTGGAAAAAGCCTGCAAATGAAAATGTTTTCAAGGTATCTTACAAAATCAAATGTTAAGCATATAGTAACAAGAGAGCCAGGAGGGACGGAGGTCGCTGAAATAATTAGAAGCGCTTTGCTAAAAGGAGATCCAAACAAGATAGATCCGATTACAGAGGCATTAATGTATTTAGCCGCAAGATCAGATCATTTTTTTAAAAGAATCAAACCTGCTATTGATGCCGGTTATACAGTAATCTGCGATCGTTTCCATGACTCAAGTGTTGTATACCAAGGTGTATGCAAAAATGTAGATATGTGTCTTCTCAACAACATATATCAAAGCATAACAAACGGTTTAAAGCCACACAGGACATATCTCATAGACCTAGATCCGAAGATAGGAGTAAAGCGTTCTTTGCGAAACAAAAAAAACACAGAAACTAGATTTGAAAACATGAACATAAGTTTTCATCAAAATGTTAGAAAAGCATTTTTAGATATTGCAAAAAGTGAATCTGAAAGATTCACAGTTATTGATGGAAACCAAAATATATATAAAATTCAAAAGATTATTCAAAAGGATTATTTGGCTTTAGTAAATAACATTGTTCACAAAACGTAATGTGTTGTTAACATAACAGCAAAACAAATACAGCACTGACAATCATTCTAACACCCAATAAGTTTTAGCCATAAAAAAACTATTGCTGTACAGTTATACTAAATATACAGAACGATATTTAAAGCAGGCGGCGCCCCGCGCCACTCCAGCAGTTTGCTTTATGCTCAAGACAATAACTAGCATTAACTTAACGTATCTGCCACAGACCTAAGCCACCTTCACCGTTAGGTGAACCAGTGGCTGTGTGGCAGTGCATCTCTTTAAATCAATCATGTAACTTTATATAAAAGTAATACATATTACTAACACTCATCTACATATTCACATTCATTATCTTGAGATGTTTCTGTTTATTGATCTATTTTATTTTTTGCCAGCTAAACTTAACATTATTCTTATCTCCATCAAATGTAAGTCCTGTTGCATCTTCTAATGCATTAAATAATACTCCTTTATTATCGTTGTCTATATCTGTTATATATTTACAACCTTTAGGTATAACTATATTAACAGGTTTATCTTTAGTACCATTTAGTGTTATAGGATTAAATGTATAAGTACTACCTATCTTCTTACTATCTTCTAATATACTCTTAGGTAGTATAAAGGTAGATCCTCCTTCTAGAGTAAATGTACCTTCATTATACCATTTAGATAGATCTGTTATATTAGATATATCTATAGTTCCTGTATTAGTTAGAGTACCAGTAAAGATATATATATAACTACTACCTGTTAATGTAATAGTTCCTGTATTAGTTAATGTAGCCATATAATATAATCCTAAGTATCCATTATTAACAGTAGCATTATACCGTAATCCTAAGTATCCATTATTAACATCTATAGTTCCATTATTGGTACTATTACCTATAGTAGTATTATTATAGTCTATAACTAATCCACCATAG
>JAFUQI010000049.1 GCA_017481035.1 Alphaproteobacteria bacterium
GTTTTATAGATATCTATAGTAGCAATACTCTAACTAATACAGGAACTATAGATATATCTAATATAACAGATCTATCTAATTGGTATAATGATAATATATTTACTCTAGAAGGAGGATCTACCTTTATACTACCTAAGAGTATATTAGGAGATAGGAAGAAGATAGGTTATTTTTATAGATTTAAACCTATAACACTAAGTGGTACTAAAGATAAACCTGTTAATATAGTTATACCTAAAGATTGTGAATATATAACATATATAGACAATAATAATAAAGAAGACTTATTTGATGCAATACAAGAAGCAACAGGATTTAAATTTAATGGAAAAAGGAAAAATGTTAGGTTTAGCTGGCAACCAGAAGAAATAACAGTAAGTGATCCTATAACTATAGGTAGTAGTACTAAAGATACTAAGGTAGCAACAGATCTAGAGAATAAAACAGATTATAACTATTGGTCTACAGAAGAAGATAAAACATATGTGTTTAATAGTAATAGAGGTAAACATGAGATAGCTAAGAATACAGTAACTATTGATGAAGATTATACATTAAAGTTAATAACAACAGGATATACTAGTAATCCTATTGTATTATACTGTTTGAATACATTTACTAATAATGGTAATGTTACAATAGATAACTATGGTGAATTAGGTCTTAATAAAAAATGTACTAGTAATAATAATGGTACTATAGATATTAATAAAGGAAAGTTAGGATTATATGATAATGCTACATTGAATAACAATACTAATGGTACTATTACATTAAAAGGTAGTAGCCATATATATACCTATACTGATGGTACTCTAACCAACAAAGGAACTATTATATTAAAAGATTATAGTTGTATATATATCCGTAATAGTGCTATAAATAATACAGGAACTATAACATTTAAAGATAGTAGTTGTATAGATATCTATAGTTATAGTACTCTAAATAATACGGGAACTATTAGATTAACAGATAGTCGTTATATACATATCTCTGATAGTACTCTATCTAATAAAGGAACTATAGATATATCTAATATAACAAATCTATCTTATTGGTTTAATTATGGTAAATTTACTCTAGAAGAAGGATCTACCTTTATACTACCTAAGAGTATTACTAAGAAGATTAATACATATTATTGGAAGAAACCTATAACTCTAAATGGTACTGATAATAAACCTGTTAATATAGTTATACCTAAAGATTGTGAATATATAAAAAATATAGACAACAACAATAAATATGCATTATTTAAATTAATAAAAGAAGAAACAGGATTTACATTTAATGGAAAAAAGGGTAGTGTTAAGTTTAGTTGGCAAACAGAAGATCATATAAATCAACCAATAGAAGCACGTCAAGATAATGAATATGAATCTGTAGATGAGTGTTAGTAATATATAAACATTTGTTGGAGTTTTTGAGTTTGACTAAATATACGATAGATACTATTTATTCGAATTATATTGTTGTGGTGTAAAATCTAGTCACACACTACTTCAATATATCGTTATTGCATCGCATATAGGTCAAACTGATTGAATTGATCGTGGGTTAATAAGTTTCAAAAAAAGCGATTGATTGCGATGCTACAGCGTTGCACTACTCTACATATGATTAGCTATAATTGATCGTACCACACTATATTACGATGAAAATTGCCGATAGTTGCAAATATGTCACCATATATTTTAAGGTTTTCTGATTGCTTCAAATATTGTTGAACAAATAAGATTTTGAGTTAGAATAAAATTAGGTGGTGATATTCTTTTTGATGGTGGGCATATGAAAGGCGTAATTTGTTATGCAATGATAAGTGCGTTATTTTTATCGTGTTTTAATGTATCATCAGAAGATATAAAAACTGAAGGTCAAACAGTTGTTACAGGTTTCTACTGCGGATGTGATGTTGGCATTAGTCGTAAAACAACAAAGGTAATGAATTCATACAAAAAATATAAGAAAAGTAGCGCAGGTTTTTTGAGTGATTTATTCGTTGGGTACAATAAGCAATATACAAAATTTGTGATAGGGGCAGAAGGCAGTGTGGACGTTCGATTTGCTAGAAATGAATTGAATATAAATTCATCTAAACTATCTGCAAGGAAGAAATACAGTGTTGGAATCGCTTTGAAATGTGGAATGATAGTTAGTGAAGCTGTAAGTGCATATGTTAATGTTGGACTCCAGTTGTCAAAGTATAGGATAAAATATGATTCGATAAAAAAGACACCATCTAAGTCTGCCTTGTTTGTTGGATTTGGTATTGAAAAAAATATAGGAGACATGTTTGTTCGCGGGGAGGTTGATCGCAATTTTAATAAAAAAGTTACCAAGATTGATCAGAATAAGATATCGATGAATTCATATACAATGAAGCTTGGTGGTGGATATCGTTTTTAGAAAATGCCAGTTGCAGTTTGTGGGGCTGTGTGCGCCTGTTCTTTTGGAACCGTGCCAAGTCCATTAAATGTACTTCCGAATTGTGTTACTTGTAAGGGGTTGCCAGTCGCAACTGTTTCTGACAAAGTCCCTATGTTAAATCTTGTTTCGTTTGGCATGTGTGCTTCTTTAGCGAATCCTGCTGTTGCATCTGCAACTGCCGCAGCAGCTGGTGTTTTGACTCCTCAACCATGTGTCCCCGTTGTCGCGTCGCCTTGGATTTCTTCTAAGCCTCACGTATTTCTTAAAGCTGGAGCAATAATTAACCAAGGAGATAAAGTTATATGTAGTTACGCTGGAATAATTACAATTACAATGCCTGGTCAGTTTAATGTTTTTTAAATTGATCAATTCAAATGACTAGTGGTGGTAGCCGCCTGTTTGCATCCTATGCGAAAAATATTCTTATATACATATGCTAACAGATAAAAGTTAACAGAAGGTTAATGAAATAAAATAATTAGCAGGCGGCGCCACGCGCCATTTCACGCATCTTGCTTATGTGCAAAGAAGCATCATATAACATTTTATTATCATTAAACACGCTTCTGACCGTACGTTAAGAACGGCACGCTTATTGATATGTTAAACTTATAACAAACACGCATAAAATAAATATAAAATTTGCTGCGCGTCGCAACGCAACATATGCAACCGCAATCGAAATAGGAAGCAGCGCCCAGCACTTACTTATGCACAACACAATAGCTATCATAGTATAGTAACCTAAGCCACCTTCCACGCAAGTTGAACCAGTGGCTGGGTGGCAGTGCCACACCCCTATCTCTCCACAAACCTATACGTTATATTACCTACCTATAAACAACCATATAAGACTACTACTATATTTTTTTGAAAAAAGGGTGGCAGTGCCACATCCTTTATTACTGATATAACATTATGTGAACGAACCTTAACATATAGTGAAGCTTCCTTAATATAATGGCCATAGTATGGCAACCTATGCCTTTTTGAAA
>JAFUQI010000050.1 GCA_017481035.1 Alphaproteobacteria bacterium
ATTTGGGATGTTAAAGGAACTACAAAGGGTAGTAATATAACATATACTAAAGGATCTAGTAGTAATGTTAAAGGTGGTAATGTTAGAAGTAGTATTAGAACTAAAGGAGGTAAGATAGTGTTTAAATAAGAGAAAGCCTATTTATAGGCTTTCTTTTGTGTATGGGGTGATTGAGATGCGTAAACTTTTATGGGAGTTTTTTTATGATGTTGACTTAAGTAAACGGAAGGCATTACTATATATGTAGCAGTTTCAGCTTTTGTTGAAGGCAATTCTTATAATTGATAAAATTAGTATAGTTTTTTAGGAAGGTATATAAGTATGGCAGGCCATTCACAATTTCATAACATAATGTACAGAAAAGGCGCACAAGACGCAAAACGTGCAAAAATGTTCGCTAAAATAGCTCGAGAAATTACAGTTGCAGCTAAAACAGGAGGGGAAGATCCAAGCTCAAATCCGCGATTAAGAGCCGCACTATCAACTGCAAGAGAAAATAACATGCCAAAAGATAATATAGAAAGGGCAATTGCCAAAGCAACAAGTAGCGCAGATCAAACAAACTATGATGATGTGCGGTATGAAGGGTACGGCCCAGGAGGCACGGCAATAATTGTCGAGACATTAACTGATAACCGCAACAGAACGGCATCGGAAGTTAGATCGACATTCACAAAATTTGGAGGAAACCTTGGAGAAACTGGAAGTGTAGCTTTTTCATTTCAAAGAATAGGGCACATGTTGTACGAAACTATATCAGGTGGATTTGAGAAAGTATTTGAATATGCAATAGAAGCAGGAGCAGAAGATGCCATAGAATTCGAAGGAGGAATGGAAATTACAACGACTGTCGAAAACTTTGCGAAAGTTCGTGAATTGTTTGTCAAGGAGTTTGGAGATCCTGTAGAATCGGGACTTATATGGAGACCAACAACTTACGCTGATTGCACGGAAGAAAACAAGTCAACTCTAAGAAAATTAATCGACGTATTGGAAGACAATGACGATGTTCAACGAGTTTTTCATAACGTTGAAGAGCTTTAAAAATAATGCCTGGTTAGAGTGCCAGGCTTTTTTTAATTTAAAATCGTTTGTACAACATCAGGCGAAGAATAAACTTCTGGGAATTTATTATATTTTGGACTCTTGATTAAAAGCCCAAAAAAATGTGAACCCTGAGCTCCGCCAAGTGATGTACAGGCAATTTTTAACGCTATAGATAAAATAAGCGCAAATTCTCGTTTCATAAAAAATAAACTTAGAGATAAGTTTAAAGATGAACCATTAACTCGAGATTTATTATAACAAAACATATCTAAATAATAAACAATATTTCTTTGCAATTTTGTGATTTCAAACTATCGTGTCGCATAATTGCAACAGCTAATTTTGTGCTTCTATATTAATTTGAGTGATATTTAAGTATCGTCTAACTGATTGATCACTAAAATCTTTTTCATTTATAATTTTTTCTATATCGGAATTTTCATTATTAATTGCAGATGATACTATTCCACTTAAAACGTATGTTCCGTCTTCGTCTGAAAATGCCAAATTCTTTATTGGTGCCAACATGTCATTTATACCAATTTTTTTCTGTTCTTTATTACAAAAAGTTACGATCGACTTTAAAACAGCTAAAATCTCAGAGCTAAAATCGGGTATCTCCCATGGGCATCTTTGTATTAAAGTATCTATAATATCTGGGAAATACTGTATTAAGTCAAAAATTTTTGCAACTGTTAATATAAACAACTTAGATTCTTTTAGATCTTCTATATTTCTTTTATTTTTTAACTTGTTGCAATCTTTGGTCTTTTGTTTCTTTTGCAACTTTGATATTGTTTCATCTATATACATTGAGAATTTTTCGGCTATTGGCGTTAACAATATCTCTTCTGTATCATTAAACCCAATAAGAGATCTTGTCACTGTTTTTAGTTTTTTATTATTTTGTTTGTTTTGGCGGGATTTCATCAATTCTATATAAAAATTGTTAATCAATATATCTTGAGCCTTTGTGCTACTTATAATTATCAAAAATAAAACTAGTTTAGATATAATTTTCATTTTTCCACACTAACATATAAAGTTACGCGTTTGTTGTCGATTGTTGAACGTGACAAGTTGTCGATAATTTTATTTATATCTTTTTCTTCGGCCATCATATAACTAATGATTCTTGAAACCTTTCTAAACATTTTTCTTTTTTTGTACTGATTGAGTTTTAATATTGTTTTAAATATATTATTTATCGAATTTGTTGTAATTGTTATTGCAACTTTATCTTCTATTTTCTCTTTTTGTATGTTGCATCCATATTTTTCTGGGGTTGCTGTTATCAATTTTAGCAGTAATTCTATATCTCTTATTAAACAAACAATTTCAAGTGGAGATTTTGCAACTATTTTCTTGATATTTTTGTAATTTAATAAATTATATATTTCACAGGCACTTTTCAAAAATTTAGAATAATTATCTTCTGTACTAACATTAAATATAATCTTAATTTTATCTTTTTGCAAATTGCTTGGAGCTAGATATGTCTCTTCGAGAATCTTGAGGCATTGTTCAGCGCTATTCGAAAGTGAAACGATATCTGCATCGCTAAGTTTTTTAGTTTGAACAGATTTAGCTTCTGCTTCATAGCTGGATAAATTAATTTCATCTTGAACAATATCAGTTGAGTATGCGTTAGATAAAAAACATATACAAATATACAAGCCCAAGAAAGAAAACATCGCCAAAGAGACAAAAGCTATATATCTATATGTTTGCATAAAAAAAATATAAAGTGTACATATTTTTTGCCTTATCTATTAAGGTTGCGACCATAGCTGTTTTAACTGTCAGTTTATGATCGAAACAATGCTAACATCTTTGATACCGCTATTTCTTAGATGCAATTGACAATATCAATATGATTATATATTTTTCTAAAAAGGCTTAGGTTGCCATACTGTTGTAATAAGGAAGCTTATATACAATTTAATGATAATTATTCGTCTGTTGCACAAAGCTGGCGGCTTGGATTGCGCGGGGCACCGCCTGCTATTTCGATTACGGTTGTATATGTTGCGTTGTGATGAATGTGCGGCAAATTTTATGTTTATTTTATACGTGTTTGTTATAAGTTTAAAAGCACGCAGATCTTAACGTACGGTCAGAAGCTGACTTAATATAGGACGCTTCTTTACTCATAAGCAGGCCGCGGAAGATACGCCGGGAGTTGCAGCCTTAATAGGCTTGCTGGTTAAGTTGGCTTGTTTCACTTGAGATACTATGAAATTTGTGAGTATTCTATAGTTTTATGGTGCAGTATAGCAATTATATCAAGGAAGATTTTAGCTATAATGATAGTTATTGCATTTCGCATAAGGAGGTGGCGGGAATGGCGATTGGAGCTGTACGCTTTAAATATCGCCTCGTATTAAATATTTGTTTGTTAGAATGCCTTCCAATGTAAGCATTGTTGTTTGGACGCAATTGATATATCAATTGCGAACTATCAATATGATTACTATATATATTTCAAAAAGGCTTAGGTGGCATAGCTATTATATCAAGGAAGCTTTTAGCTATAATGATAGTTATTGCATTTCGCATAAGCAGGATGCTGGAATGACGCGTGGCGCCGCCAGCTTAAATATTGTCTTATACTGCTACATATTGAATGCATGGCTATTATGATGGTTTGATAACTATATATTTTCAAAAAGGCTGTTCGCATTATATAAATGAAGCTTCACTATATGTCAAGGTTCACTTACGTTCTCCACCTTGACATAAGTTCTCTTCATTTATATTTCTTTCTTCGAACCTTTTTTCAAAAAATATAGTAGTCTTATATGGTTGTTTATAGGTAGGTGATAAAGTGTTTTGTATATATGTTGCTTATAGTTAGTTGTTGTTAGTCGCCACTGGTTCACTTCTTACGAAGTGAAGGTGGCTTAGCTAAACTGTTGATATGTTAGGTTTGTTATAGTTATTGCACTGTGCACAATCCGGCGGCGAGATGGGCGATTGGTGCAGCTTGAATATATATTGAATTATACTAATAATGAGACGTATTTAATATTATATTTACATAAGTGCATATATTGCTATAAATAATAGATGTAGTGTTATTTGTATCTGTTTATTGCAATCATGCAGCTATAGTAGCTGCCTCTTACTAAAATTTGTCGGTTGTTATGGTGGCTTGTCAATTCCTACAAAGATATATGGTGTTGAAGATGATTTATGTTAACCTTGTGTCTAGATGTGTTTTTGCTTTTGGGCAATTGTTTTCTAAAAAGCACGCTTTGTTACATTTAGCTTTGGGTGAGTATTATTTTATATATTGACTTAAGTTAACTTCAACGCTATACCGTATTCTTTTATTGTCGAGATGCGCTTCTCTTGTTTCGGATCTTTTGAGTTCACTCGAACGTATTGACTTGTATTTTGAAGACAAGTCAACACCTAGTTGTTTTGCAAGGGCTTTCAGATTTTTATATGCTGTATCGGTAGCTTTCTTCTCAAGGTTATTCCTCAGTTGCATAGCTTTCGTGTAATTATAATTTTTATACGATATTTTTGTATCGCTATCTTTGAGTTTTTTATCTATAAAATCAACATCGGACGTATTTATATCTAAAGTAGTCAAGACATAGTTATTGCAATTTATTTTTTCTCTTATATTTATAGAGTCATTTTTAATGCCATTGTCATTTAGGTGTTTTATTATTTTTTTGATTTTACTATGATGTTCATCAAGGTATCCTCCTGATGTTTTTGTTACGACATCTATGCCAAAATTAAGAAGATTTGCCGTAACAATTTGCTCCGCTAGACCGTTTGTTGTTATTGATGGCCTTCTTTGATCTATAAAAACATAGGCAAAGTATCCGGCAACCATTGTTGTCACAACGAAATACGAAGTTAAAAACAAATCTAATATTTTCATTTTGTATGTCGTTATACTGCGCCTACATTTATATTGTACAGTATATACAAAGCAAAAAGCAAGCGTTATTTTGTGTTCGTTTTGTTTTTATTAAACGATTAAAATAAATATTTGGCAAAAATTATTTGCAAAAATGCAAACCAAACTAAAACAAAACACATATAATTATCCCACAATACAAAATTAAAATAAATGAACTTTTTAAACTGCAAACTAGAAAAGCAAATTTATACACTTTAAACTGGTTCATTTAACGGAAAATTGAAACAAAATTATTCTCAAAGAGCTAAACTTTTAGTAAGATGTTTCAAAATTTTTGTAAAAAATGATTAAAAAATTTATATTGCTTGGAGTAACACCATTAACATTAGGCTTATCGCTAAACGCACAAGATTTTATTAAGAGTGCCAAACCTAATTCGAGCGGCATAACACATTCTTTTCCATTGACGGCGCAAAACTCAACTCCTTCATCTTCTTCATCAAACTCCAATTCAGAAGAGTTTGATCTCGCAAGCATGCAAACAAGTGAACATGAATTTAACTTCTCAATTAGGTATCTGTCAGACAATTCAACGCAAGAATCTTCAAACCCCACACCATACGACCAAACAGAATCAGCACAAACAGAATTAGAACAATTTTTAAAAGAATTATCATTCAATTTTATGCAAAAAATACCTCTAAATCACACAAGTATTCCTATTAAATATGTTAAAAAATTTTGCATTAACTTCGAAAACGGAATAATAGGCGCCCAAGAAATAAGCTGCTTCAAATCTGACAAGAACGAATTTATAAAAAACAGAATCCACGATTCATTAAATCTTATGCAAAATATACCAGATGAATACTGGAGCCTTTTATCAAATTTGTCATGGAATATATATTGGAAAACAACCGAGTAGATCTCGCAGCATATGATGCTGCGAATTGCAGAGATTAACCGTATATGTGTGATTCAAAAGTAAAACGAAGCATTTTAAAATAGTTCTCTGAAATATCTGCGTTGTCGAGAATTTTAAGAATTGGCAACATCGACAAAAGTGTATTGGACGCAATATGCTCATTATTTGTTTTATATTCTTTATATTTCTTAATTATATCCTCTATAGTTTTTTCTGTAATATTGATTCTGTCAAAATCATCAGGGAATAAATTATATATACATTCAAGTGATGATTCTATTTCTTCTCCAAGAGGAATGATATCAAACCCTCTATCTTTTAGTTTTAAT
The DNA here is from genome assembly GCA_017481035.1 of Alphaproteobacteria bacterium. Classification (GTDB taxonomy): domain Bacteria; phylum Pseudomonadota; class Alphaproteobacteria; order RUG11792; family RUG11792; genus RGIG4729. The sequence goes on from JAFUQI010000050.1 coordinate 6,185, forward strand.
TTTTCGAACAACTTATTATTTTCATTTAACGCGTTTAAAATTATAATAGGAGAAACAAACATAGTAAAGTCAACTATGTCTAATTTTTGCAAACGTGTTTCAATTTCACTTAAAGCACGATTATATTTCATTTCACACTCTTTGTTTTCTTTAAACTTTGGGTCAATACTTTCTAAATGTTCTTCAACCTTTCTGTAATCAATACATTGTTGGCCCCAAGGGCTAATGCGTTTAAATTTTTCATATTGATTCTCTTCATTGTTGGCGTTGTTCTTTGTTAATTCTTGGATAAAGTCTGTTCTTTTTTTTCGCGTATATTCTTGGAAAGGGCTCATTGTTTCGTGTATTTTCGATTTTTCATCTCGTATCTTATCAATAACATCAATATATCCACTGATTAATTTATTGCAAATGAAGCTAACTGTATCTTTTTTCGTTTCTGATATTCCTAATATAATTTTTGCATATTGTTCAACTTTGTTTTTATCAAAATTGCTTTTATCATTAAATCTTTTGTTAAGCTCTGCAATATACATTTTTGTTTTATTGCTTATATCCTGTTCCAACTTGGCTCGTGTTGGATAAAATAGAAGCAACTCCTCATCAATAGAAGCCGTGATATAATATTTGTGCAACGAATCTATATCACCGATAGAAGAAACAAGAGCCGAGGCTCTATAAATAGAATAATGTTTTTTACATGCCGCTTCGCTAAGCATAGTATTTAGAATTTCTAAGGATTCATCTGTAATATTATAGATACGTTTATCGCTATCTGTTGCATTATTCATATTAGCAGTACTATTGGAACACAAATAATTAACAAATATCTCCAAATCACTTAAAAACGATCCCATATCCATAGCGACACCTAAAGAATTCCACCGATCTATAGATTGATCTAAGCTTGACACTGCTTTTAAAGAAGCAATCATACCGCATATAAATTTATAAGGATTTCCTTTTCTACTTTCTCTATTCATACGTCTAATAACGTCTAAACTATCTGAGTCATTCAGTATCGCTCCTGAGTTAGCATCTATAAACTGTATATCAAACAAAGTTACGCCAAGTTTTTCCTTTACTTTTTCGCTTGTTTCTTGAATAACTTTTTGTGCGGCAACTATAAACTTGCTTGGTATCTCCTCTTCTATATCATCTAATAATTGGTACAAGTCATCGCTATCTGCATCGACATAATAATCACTATCGTATATATTGGCAATTGTTGCGATATAATTGGAATACTTTTTTACATCTTCAACAGTTGCATTTTTAGGATCCAGTTGTTTTCCTGTGATAATGTTTTTAGGATTAAAAAATGCAAAGTCTTTCGAAATTTTTTCAATCAAGATATCCTCTTTGCCTTTAGAGCTTTCCGCTTCGTGTGAAGCTTTTTGTCCTTCAGATTCGTTGTTTTCATTGCTTTTTGTTTCTATTGCTTTTTTATTTTTATCGTCCTGTTCTCTATTTTTATTCTCAATTTTTTCTATAGCCTGATCAACGTTTGTATCAAGTTTTTTTACATTAGAATTATTGTTATCATTGTCGTTTGCATTTGGTTGTGCGTTTGTTTCTGTTTGGCCATTCTGTTCTGTAGTTTTATTCTCGATTTTTTCTGTTGGCTGAACAACGCTTGCAACAAGATCCTCATTTAGAGCGATAGCAGTAAATAATAAAATTATATTTTTTTTCATATACGTATCTTTTATAATATACCGTACATTATTTATACTAGCATAAAAATATTAAGATTGTATTAACAAAATAATTTTTTATTGTTAACAACGTTGTATCAATATTAAGAACAGAATAAAACGATATTTTAAAGCAGTTTTGGGTTTTGCAACGGATACATAAAAAAGTGCCTTTTATTGAAAACGATTACATCTGATAACTTTTGAATGCTACATACGCCTTAAATTAACATAACACTTCAAGAGTCCTATTGCACATCGTATGAATCGATATAAACGCAAGTCATTTTTTACACGTATGTATTTTGGCCGCTAATATTCTTTGTTGCGTCTAAAAGAAAACGCTTTGTCTCGAAAAAAAATTTACAAGTTAACAAACTGAACATATGTAGCTTAAATACTATTTTCCTATATCATATATGCCTTTTACAACAACTGTGACCTTTTTTTCTTTTGTGCTTTGATCATCGTAATGATACCTATCATTGTAATCATTACACGATGATATTGAAAATCTCCCGGTGTCTATTGAGCGAGTATCTATAACCTTTTTACCAATAGATTTCGCTAGTTTGTCGGCTCTATTTCTTGCATCTTGAGCAGCCTCGACGAGCATTTCGTGTCTTAACTTATCATAGTTAGTATAATCATATGCAATTTTAGTGCTCACTTCTTGATTTGTTTCTCGTGCATAGTCTCTTACTTTTGTTTTTAAACTGGAAATTACGTCTACGTTGCGCGATTCAATTTCAATATTTTCTGTGAATGTGTATTTTTTTGAATCTCGATCTAGCCACTTTTCATATTCAAGATCTGAATAGGAGGATATTATTTCTTCTTGCTTTATTCCGTTTGTCAAAATCCAATCTGTCATTTTTTTACGAGCTTCATATGATGTGCGGTTGATGTTATCGTTACTTTCAGATTTTCTTGTTATTATTGAAACAATCATCTTGGCTTTGTCTGATTTTACAATTCGTTCACTCAAACCGTTTGTTGATATATAATGTCTGCTTTGATCGAGGATTCCTATTCCTTTTGCAGCTATGATCGCAAAGACTGCAATTCCTACAAGTGAAACTATTTGTTTTTTCATAACGGCACTCAAAAAAATACCCTTTATATTAATTATTTTAGCATAATTATGTTATGTTATTCAATGGTTTTATTTTAAAAGCGACATTTTATCATGTAACCAATATGTCTTATAGTTTGTATTATTTCTGGCTGTTTTGAATTGTCTCCGATTTTTTTGCGAAGCCGAGTTATCTGTACGTCTATAGTTCTATCGGAAACTTGAAACGATAACTTTTTTGCAAGTTCAACTCTAGATAACGGTTGATTTGGCCGTTTGCACAATGTCTTTAATAAAGACAATTCTGTGGATGATAGTGAAACGTTTTCTCCGCATTTCTGAAGTGTATCTGTATCTATATCAAATACACAGTCACCGAAATGCAAAATTTGTTTTGCCGTTTGTTTTGATGTTCTTTTTATTAATGCTTTGATTCGAGCTATCAGCTCCTTTTCTTCGAATGGTTTCGCTATGTAATCATCAGCTCCTGTTTCAAAGCTTTCGACCTTGTTGTCTATATCGGAAAGTGCTGTTAGCATTATAATTGGTATATCTGATATATGTTCTGCTGAATTCCTTACTGATTTGACAAACTCTATTCCTGACTCGTTCGGCATCATCCAATCAACAAGAACAATATCAAAAGTTTCATGCATTAGTAATTTGCGACCGTCCGCTGCTGATATAGCTGTCTTGACGTCATATCCATTTTGTCTTAAAAGTGTTGATATTAAAAATAACAAACGTTCATCATCATCAATCAAAAGTATTGAATTCATCTGAAAAACCTTTGCTTTTGGAAACTTTTATGGTGCGGTCGAGAAGACTCGAACTTCCACGGATCTCTCCACAGCGACCTCAACGCTGCGCGTCTACCAATTCCGCCACGACCGCTAAAAACGCTCCTCCCCGTTTTTTTATCCTATTGCCTTGCAGCTTTTGCTTTTTCAACGAGTTGCTTAAACATTTCGTTATGCTCGACTGCAAGCTTTGCTAAAACTTTTCTATCTATCGATATTTGCGCTTTCTTGAGTCCGTTGATAAATTCTGAATATTTTATCCCTAATTCTCGAACTGCTGCATTGATACGCTGTATCCAAAGACCGCGCATCTCGCGCTTCTTGTTCTTACGATCGCGATAAGCATATTGCCAAGACTTTTCGAGTCTTTCTATTGCTGGTCTGAAACATGTTGATGATCTCCCGCGGAATCCCTTTGCAAGTTTTAAAACTTTTTTGTGTCTAGCGTGAGCTGTCATTCCTCTCTTTACACGTGCCATTTTTAACTCCTGTTAATTAAACATGAAAATAAAATGTTGAAACTTTTTTTGCGTCACTTGGATGCATTAAAGTCATACCACGTGCGTTGCGCAACATCTTGTTACCTCTCTTGCGCATGTTGTGTCTCTTACCGCATTGGCCTGTTTTGACTAATCCGGTGGCAGTAAAGCGAAACCTCTTTTTTGCACTGCTCTTCGTTTTTAATTTCATAAAAACCTCGATAAACAAATTCCTTGGTACCTGCGGCCGGACTCGAACCGGCAAGCCTTGTGAGCGACAGATTTTAAGTCTGTTGTGTCTACCAATTCCACCACGCAGGCATCTAAATTCAGATTAACACACATAAAATAACAGTGTCAAGAATATTTGTTATTAAGAAATTTTACCCAAGGCGTCGTTATAATTTATCTCGTAGACGCGCCTGCCTGTTGTTGTTTGTTGGTTTCCGTTATTGTTTTCTGCATTAGGGTTAATATCGATCTGTGTTATTACAAGTTTTCCAAACGAAAAAGCAAATACAGCTAATCTGCCATAACTTATAGGATCAACGAACTTAATAAAACAGTCTTCAAAATCTAACAATTGAATAACTGTTGGTTTATTTTCGGGTGTATTTTGAGCTATATAAGCAAGCTGCGCAATAGCTATAGTTTTCAAGGCTCCGCAATGAAGCATTTGCACAAGCTGTGGGACAACTATGTTTTGAGGAATGGCTACCCAAACATCAGATGATTTTGCGGCTCCAAGTTTTTGAAGGTTTGATACTCCAAAGTTTAATGTATGACTTTCGAAAAATCCAGAACAAGCAACAACATCTAATATATTGTTTCCATCTATTTCGCATCCACTAGATTCAAATTTTTCTACAGACATGTTAATGCCAGTGTCCAGAGATGTAAATTTTATAATTCGGTTTGGTGTTCCCATGCCTTCAACATAACTTTCCTGTAATTTATCCATATTAAATGGGCATCCACCGATTCCAGGGATAGTCGCATCTAAACCAACCATATGATGCCTTAAATTAGTTGCTGTTGGCATATTTCTATTTTGAAAATCAAATCTATACAACTTCATTCTACAGCATAAAGGTTAATAAATTCTTAAATCTCTTTTTAAAATTCAAAAAAATGTTAAAATTATTTTTTGAACACCACTAAAACACAAGCAAATATGTCTATTGATTTTATAATACTAGCTGCAGGCAAAGGTACAAGGATGAAGTCTCAAACTCCAAAAGTTCTGCATGAAATCGCAGGAAAACCTATTGTTGAATATATCGTAGACGTGTTTAATGAAATCAAAACCAGTGATGAAAAAATTATAACAGTTGTTAACAATGAAATCGAATACAGCAACTCTATAAGCAGCGCAATAAAGGTTATTCAAAAAAATCAACTTGGAACAGCAGATGCAGTTTTAAGTGCTCTTCCATATGTTACTGCTGAGTATGTCGTAATATCATGTGGAGATATGCCTTTAATAACAAAAGATCATTTATCTGAACTATTAAACAGTAATGCAGATGCAACGATAATAGCTGCAGTTCTTCCAGACGATAAGCTGCACATGCCCTATGGGAGAATAATAACAGATAACGATAGTAAATTTAGCAAGATAGTTGAATTTAAAGATTCTACAGAACAAGAGCGAAATAGCAAGTTATTTAACACTGGCGTATACAAAATTAGAACAGATACTCTAAAACAATATATCAATAAAATTCAGAAAAACAGTTTATCTGGAGAATTTTATCTAACCGATATATTTGAAATACTACAAACGCATAAATACTGTATTGAAATTATTAAATCAAATGATTACCAAGTATTCCATGGTATAAACACGATGATAGACTTGTCATATGCAGAACAAGTCATGCAAGACAGACTTAGAAACAAATTTATGCTTCAAGGTGTAAAAATGAACGATCCAAAAACTGTTTGTCTTTCATATGATACAGAAATAGAAAGTAATGTTCAGATAGAGCAAAACGTTATATTGAAAGAAGGAGTAAAAATAAAAAATGGAGCTAAAATTTTGGCTTTTTCATATCTCGAAAATTGCACGATAGAGGAAAGTGCTGAAATAGGTCCGTTTGCTAGGGTACGTGGGAACACAGTTATTGGGCAAAACTCATCAATAGGGAACTTTGTTGAGGTTAAAGGCTCTGTGTTTGGAAACAACTCTAAGGCCAAACATTTATCATATATCGGAGATACATCAATCGCAGAAAATGTAAATATAGGAGCTGGAACGATAACTTGCAATTATGATGGCTTTTCGAAGCACAAGACACGCATAGAATCAGGCGCCTTTGTCGGATCGAACACAACAATCATAGCCCCAAATGTTATAGGTAAAAACGCCATAATAGCTGCAGGTAGCGTTATAACACAGGACGTTCCTGTAGATTCTCTAGCTATTGCTAGAGTTACACAAAGCAATATAAAAGACAAAGCGAGCGAAATTCGCAAAAGAAAAAAGAAAGATTAAAACGATACAAAAAAAAACAAGTATGTGTGCAGTAATAATTTTCATTTTATTGGAGACGCAATTACTTTAGTTTATTGGTGAGTAAATATTTCTGGTTGCTATCAAAACGTTGTGGGACATCATCTCATTAGCGCAAAATAATTATTATATTTTCATTTAAAACTTTCTAAAGATTTAGAAGCCTGCTAAAATAATACTAGCAGTTAAATAAAATTTATATGGAAACGTAATGTTGTTTTTTATTGGAAAAGCATTTGCTGATGGTGCGGCTCAGCAGCAATCTGGTGGTTGGATGTCATTTTTACCGATGATTGCATTTGTCGGAATCTTATACTTTTTGTTAATACGTCCTCAACAAAAGAAGCAGAAGGAGCATATGGCTTTGATTGCATCCATAAAAAAAGGAGACAAAGTTGTAACGAGCAGTGGCCTTATGGCAACAGTTTCAAAGGTCGTTAGTGATCAGGAGGTTATCCTGGAAATAGCACCTGGTGTTCATTGCAGATATGTTAAGGCAGCTATTGCAAACGTAGCAAAACAAGATGAAGTTAAGGCGATTCCTGCACCAAAGGCAGAACAGAATCAAGAAGACAAAAATGCAGAAACAAAAACAGAAGGCAAGGCAGCAGACAACAAAGTTACAGAAATTAAAGAAAAAAAAATAACGAATAGAAAACAAGCTCCAAGAAAAAAGCCAGCTAACAAAGAATAGTTTTTATGGAGATATTAAATGTTAGTAGTATCTAAGACAAGGATAGCAACAACCCTATCAATATGTTTGATAGGATTGATGTTTGCTATTCCTTCCTTGGTTAATCAATCGACGTATGATAGATTGCCAACATTTTTACAACACACTGTAAATCTCGGGCTTGAACTCAAAGGTGGTTCGCACATTCAGCTTGAGGTTGATCTTAAGACCGTTCAAAAGGAACGTCAAGAAAGCATCACAGATGAAGCAAGAAAACAGTTAAGAAAACAGAATATTAAATATTCAAGGTTGAATGTTCAGCAGCATGAAAATGGATCTGCGATTCATATAATCTTAAAGGATGCGGCAGATGCGTCTAAGGTTAAGAAGATACTTTCCAAGATAGAAAAAGACCTTGAAATAACAATTAATAATACAGATGTTACAGCTGTTATTTCGCAGAACTCTATGGATGAATTTGCAAAGAGAATAGTTGGAGAATCAATAGAAGTTATCCGCCACAGGATAGATGAAACTGGAACAAAAGAGCCTACTATTTTGCGTCAAGGACTTGACAGAATAGTTGTTCAGTTACCAGGAGTTGAAGATCCTGCAGAAGTTAAAAGACTGCTCGGCAAAACGGCAATATTAACATTCCATGGGGTTGATGAGGAACTTCAAACTATTCACGCTCGCGAAGGTGAAAAGGTACAACTTCCAAGCAAACCAGGTGTTATGTATCTTCCTGAAGAGAGAGGCGAAGGCATAGTTTCCTACGTTCCAATTAAGAAACAAGTTTCTCTAACTGGAAAATCGCTAGTTGATGCACAGGTTTCGATGGATTCAAGAACAGGTCTTCCAGGGGTCTCAATAAAATTTGACTCAGTTGAAGGAACAAGAAAGATAGCAGAACTATCAGCAAAGTATCTTCACAAACAATTTGCGATGGTTCTTGATGGGAAAGTATTAAGCGCGCCAGTATTCCAAGCAGTTCTAACAGATGGAAACGCACAGATTACTGGAAACTTCACCATGGAAGACGCGACTGAATTGGCGTTGCTTTTAAGAGCGGGATCGCTTCCGGCTCCACTTAATGTTGTCGAAGAAAGAAACGTTGGTCCAAGTTTGGGGGCAGACTCAATAGCTAACGGAAAGAATGCAACGATATTTGCTTTTGTCTTCGTTGGATTATTTATGATTGCTTCCTATTGGAAATTTGGAATGTTTTCAGTTGTGTCGTTATTCTGCAATATAATGCTTCTTTTTGCTTGCTTAACTTTGCTAGGTGCTACCCTAACGCTTCCAGGTATCGCTGGTATAGCACTAACAATCGGTATGGCTGTTGACTCTAATGTTTTGATATACGAAAGAATCCGAGAGGAAGTTCGAATGGGTATACGGCCTTCACTTGCTGTATCACAAGGTTATAAAATGGCAATGACAACAATCATAGACTCAAACCTAACGACCCTTGTTGGATCAATAGTCCTCTATGAATTTGGATCAGGTCCTATCAAAGGTTTTGCTGTGACACTCGCACTTGGAACCGTTATTTCACTCTTTACAACTTTTTCTCTAACAAAGTCTATCATAGCTATTTGGATGAGAAACAAGAAAGAGCAAGAGATAGAAGTTTAAGGAAAGGAGAGATATATGTTTCGTTTACATCTTATTCCATACGGCACTAAGTTTGATATAGTTGGCAAAAGCAAGTATATGCTGGCTTTAGCTGCAACAATCATAGTCGTGTGTTTATCATTCATAATGTTTAAGGGGCTTAATTATGGTATCGACTTCAAGGGTGGTTATATATTTGAGGTTCGTATGCCAAGTGAGCCTAATGTTCCAGCTCTTAGAGAACAGCTTGGAAAGCTTGATCTTGGGGAAGTCGCGATCCAGCAATTCGGAGCAAAAGAAGATCTTCTTATAAAGCTTGAGAAACCACAAGAAGGTGAAGGCCAAGCAGCCGCTATCCAAAAAGTTAGAGATACGCTTGGGGAAGGAGTCGTCTATAAAAAGGTTGAAACAGTTGGTCCAAAAGTCGGAAGCGAGTTGGTTTCAAACGCTATAAAGGCAGTTACATTTGCGCTTATTGCAATGCTTATATATATAGCCGTAAGGTTCGAGTGGCAGTTCGGTGTCTGTGCTGTTGTTGCTCTTCTTCATGACTGCGCTATTATATTTGGCATGTTTTCGATATTTCCTCTTGAATTTAGTGAAACATCAATTACAGCTGTTCTTCTGACGGCTAGCTATTCTATAAACGACACTGTTGTTATATTCGACAGAATAAGGGAAAACCTAAAACGTCATAGAAAGATGGAAATGTCAGAACTCATAAACCTAAGCTTAAATGGGACGCTTTCAAGAACAACACTAACAGCAACAACAACGCTTCTGGCTGTTTTGTCGCTATATCTATTTGGTGGGAAAGTTATTGCTGCATTTGCTCTTCCGATCATGGTTGGAATCATTGTCGGAACATTTTCTTCAATATTTGTGGCATCTCCTTTGCTCAAATTCTTCAATATCAAAAGAGAAGACGAAAAAGAAAACAACAGAACCGCATCAAATATAAACTAAACCTAAAGCTCGGCCGATCAACGCCGAGCCTATCTTAAAAATACTTACCGACTCCTAATCTAATATTATGAACATTATTCTTTATAGCTTTGCAGCCGATTGTGTTTCGCATTTGTGGTCCGAAAGCATTCTCTAATATTGTTTTAACCTTTACATTTGGAGAACACTTGCATGGAAACTCAAACATATATTCACATCGTGCAAACCATCTGTCTTTAAACGGTATGTTAAGCCCACATCCTAAAACAGGTGTTATATGTGTTTTCTTTTTAGATTGTAAAGTTTGTTGTGATAAGTAGTTCTCATTAGTTTCATCAGTTTGTTTGATAAAGTTGTATTTCATGTATTTAATTTAAGGCCAGCGGTTGCATATAGCTCGATGTTTCTTAGCCTGTGCGATAAAAAGCCTTTAATGGTTCCGGAAAAACGTTCTCGTAGCTTTAGGTAATAATCATTGCCTGCTGTTGCGAACTTGTTTGAATATTTACCAAACATCGCATTAAAAGATAGTTCTACCCCACCGCTCGCTTCTGGGTTGATTTTTCTTCCTATAAATATGCCTGGCATAAATTTTAACTTTGTCTTCCTGTTGTTAAAGGTTTTATCTGTAACAGGTGTCCAAGTTGTATCACCTTGCATTTTTTGCTCTGTCTTGGTTATCCCATTAGATTTCGCATTTATAAAAGCTGCACCCATATCAACACCTCCATAGAAGCCAGACGCATATAGACTTGATGTTAGAACGCCTAACATAACTAACTTAGTGTGTTTCATAAACTTATTCCTTAAAAATTTAATCTTTATATAAATAGGTTAGCTTAGTAGAGAGATGTAAGTCAAACTCTAAAAACTCCCATAAAGGTTTATGTATTCATTGTGTTGATTGTTAGTTTGATGCTAAAGCAAGCCGGCGGCACTAATGTGTGCTTAATATGTTGGTTGGTTTCTTTCGTTTTAGGTACCACGAAATTTGTGAGTATTCTATAGTTTTATGGTGTAGTGGCGGAGCCAGGATATTCATATCCTGGCACCGCCACCTATTAGACGCAATTGATAATATCAATTGCGAACTACCAATATAACTATATATATTTCAAAAAGGCTGTTCGCATTATATCAATGAAGCTTCACTATATGTCAAGGTTCACTTACGTTCTCCACCTTGACATAAGTTCTCTTCATTTATATTTCTTTCTTCGAACCTTTTTTCAAAAA
>JAFUQI010000051.1 GCA_017481035.1 Alphaproteobacteria bacterium
CTATAAAAATTAATAATGGAAGATTAGTATTATATTGTAATGTTACATAAAATAATACAGGAACTATTACATTTAAAGGTAGTGGTCACATATTGATCAATACTAATGCTACTCTAAATAATACAGGAACTATTACAGTTAAAGATAGTGGTCGCATGATGTTCGATACTAATACTACTCTAACCAATACAGTAGATATTACAGTTAAAGATAGTGGTCGCATGATGTTCGATACTAATACTACTCAAACCAATACAGGAACTATTACATTAAAAGATAGTAGTTATATACACATCTATAAGAGCACTCTAAATAATACAGGAACTATAGATATATCTAATATAACAGATCTATCTTATTGGAGTAATGCTGGTACATTTAAACTAGAAGGAGGATCTACCTTTGTACTACCTAAGAGTATACATACAACTAATAGTAATAACTTTAATATAACACTAAATGGCACTAAAGATAATCCTGTTAATATAGTTATACCTAAATATTGTGAATATATAACAGATATAAACAAAACAACAGAATACTTATTTAATGCAATAGAAGAAGCAACAGGACTTACATTTGATGGAAATAAGGATAATGTTAAGTTTAGCTGGTAAACATTTATTGGAGTTTATATATTGATTTAAAGAGATGCACTGCCATCCAGCCACTGGTTCACCTAACGGTGAAGGTGGCTTTTTGTCTTATGCTAATGTGTTGTTATTTATAATGCTTCAAGAATCTATTATCTGTATCGAATAAATTCCTAATATCGCTTACTCCATACTTTAGCATGGTAATGCGATCAACACCTATTCCCCAGGCGAATCCGTATAGCTTTTTGTCTATACCGCAATTTTTAAATACATTTGGATGAACTATTCCGGCTCCGCCTAATTCAAGCCACCTGTCTCCATCTTTATGTAAGACAACATTTCCGTTTACTTTTTTATACCTGCAATCGAACTCCATGCTTGGCTCTGTAAAAGGGAAGAAGCTTGGGCGAAATCTGATAGATACATCATCAACATCAAAAAAGAAACCTATGAATTTTTTTAGTTCGTTTTTTAGATGGCCTATACTTAAAGGCTTTTCATCAACGACAAGGCCTTCCATCTGGTGAAACATTGGTGAATGCGTCGCATCAAGTTGATCGTTTCGATATGTTTTACCTATAGATATCATTCTAACTGGGCCTTGTATTTTTTGTAATGTATGAATTTGAACGCTGGATGTTTGAGTCCTTAATAGTCTGCCTGCTTGGTTTTTGACATAAAATGTATCCTGAGATTGTCTTGCTGGGTGGTGTTCTGGAATATTTAAAGCATCAAAATTATAGAATTCTGTTTCTAATTCTGGGCCATCAATAACATCAAAGCCACGCGCTTGGTAAAAACTTTTTATTCTTTTGATCGTTTGAGTTATGAGGTGCTTTGATCCGATATGTAAATTGGATGGCAATGTTACATCTATTAATTCTGTGCGAAGCTTGCTTGCGATTTCATAGTCTTCTAATTTTTTCTGTTGCTCTGAAAAGGCTGATTCTAATTCTTCTTTTATCTCGTTAATTTTCGCACCAAATTCCTTTTTCTCGTCTACGCTTAATGTTTGCATCGATTTGAATGCGGATGTTATTAAGCCTTTTTTACCAAGAAGGTCAGTTTTTGTTTTTGTTAGTGCTTGGAATGACGTTGAACTTAGTATCAACTTTTTCCAGTGATCTAAATTATTAAAAATTTCATTAAAAGACATAAAACCATCCGGAATACAGCATACCTATAAATTTTATAGCATTTAAGATCAACAAACAAGTGCGCAATAACTAAAATAAGTTGACAATTTTATTCATCATCGTCACAACTTACTTGCTGATCATATGAACAATATTCAAAATTTGTTTCGTTAAGGCTATTTACGTTATAGTTTTTTGAATCAATAACTATAAACTTAATTTTATGTTTCCATTTGTTTAAAAGTATATTTTGAGAATTGTCATCAATATGTTTAAAATTGCTATTTACCGCGTCAAATATTGTGTCAAAAAATAGTTGTTCGATTTGAGTTAATATTATTGGTTCTTGCAATTCATTGAATGATGATATTATTTTGTTTAAGTTGTCTTTCTCTGTTTTTGCTTTAACAGAGGCATTACCATACAAGTTATGTGAACGTTCTCTGCAGTGTGAAGATATAATATCTTTATGCAGAACAATATTTACAGGCTCTGCTGCGTTTCCTTTTATTTTTATAGGCCAAATTTTCGCTTTTTTTTCAGGTAAAAATAGTGTTGAACCTGGATAAAATTTTATTTTATATTCTGTCTTATTACTACCAAACCAATGATTGACATCGCTTAAGTTATCTAGATATAACATATTAAATTTGCCTCCTTTTCTGTTAATAATTGAGGCTTCTAAATTTAATCCACTGTGTCCGCGTATGTTAATTGTATTGAAGTTTTCAAATTTATTATGAATTTCCATATAGCTATTTTTAATATTTAAAGTGCCATAATTGCTTGGATTTCCGTATACGGTTATAGCGCCGTACCGGTTATAAAGACCTATGGTGTTTATAGTGACTGTTGCATTTTCAGTTATTCGCAAATCAGAGTCATATGTTGTGTCGTTTAAAATAGTTAGATCTTTTGATATAACTGTTGTTTCTTTTATAACTTGTTTCTTAGAAAAAGATGTATTTGTCTGTGCCTGTAAGCCAGTAGATACAAATATAACAAAAGAGATTTTTTGTAAAAAGTTCATATGTCTTAGTTTTTAAAAATAATGTTTCGTTTTATTGTAATATTTAGTCAAATGTAATTGCAATAAAAATATATAAAAAGACAAAATGTTTTGTCGTTTTTTTAACATTTGTTCAAAAATACAATCTAAAAATTTGAAGTTACCATATTTTTTGTTCAAGTGTCGCATAGATGGTATGCTTTGCTAAAGTAAAGCTCTTTAAAAAAACACTTAAAATATCCTAGATATTATCATATATAATGGTTGCTTTAATAAAAAATGAATGCAAATTTTCTGCTTTTGATTGATGTCTTTGCGTTGTTTATACTTTAACGTTAATAGGTTTTGTTAAGTCTATTTTATTGATACATTGCAAAATGTAGCTTATTTGATATATAATTACAAAAACTCAGTTTAATATAAAATATGTGTTATTGTTTTCTATGTTTTTTTTGTTGGTTTATCTTGTCTTAATGCCACCGAAACAAATAACCCATCAGATCGCGACGCTTATTTTAAACCGAGAAGAATAGATTGTCAGAATAACTTTACAAAAGAAATACACAAAAGAATACATTTACAAAAAGGAAGATTATATCAACATTATGATTTTACCAGCAAAAATGAACAAGTATATGTACAGGCAGATGAGCAAGCATTATATGAGTATAATAAAATGTTTTTCAACTATTTTAAAGAACAGAAAACTCTGCAACAAAGTTTAAAAGAGCAAAGAAACGAAAACTAAAGCTTTGCTAATTCAACATATATTATATTATTTGTTGCTTTTTGCTCATATCTTGTCTTTGGCCAATCGTTAATATCTGGTCTGTTGCATGATTCGAATATCTTAATATCAAACATACTTTGAACTTCTTTTAAGTTTATGTGTTTTTTTAACCAAACTTGATATTCTGGATGGTCTGTCGCTATTCTCCACACACCTCCTTTGATTAGTTTGTCGCAAATCGTTTCAATTGTTTTTATCTGAAGAAAGCGTCGACGAATATGTTTTCGCTTCGGCCATGGATCCGGAAAAAGCAAATATGCGCCTCGCAAAGTATTTTCTGGAATTTCTTTCAATATATTTCTAGCATCATTTTGGTAAATTTTAATATTTCTTATATCGTTATCCTCAATTTTGCACAAAAGACTAGCTACGCCATTAACAAACGGTTCGCATCCTATATACAAATTGTTTGGATGATTAAATGCTTGTTCCGCTATATGTTCGCCTCCGCCAAAACCTATTTCTAGAAAGATTGATTCATATTTTGTTTTATCTATATCATCAAAGTGTTCAATTGAAACCTTTGGGAAAAGCGTATTGAAAAGATCATTTTGTCTGTCTGTTAGTTTTCGTGACTTTAAGCGTCCATAGAACTTTTCTTCGACAATTGTTATTTTTTGCATATGCTAATATTTACTCCATCTTTAATATTGTTTTGTGCAATTATGTTGTACCCTTTTTTACTTAACATTTCCTTAATATAGACTAGCAGTATATTTTGCGAGTTTGGTTGCACGTTTTCGTTTAAGGATGTGATTGTAACATCTGATACTAACCTTTGGTTAGATACAGAAATATTTATTACATGAGGATAATCCTCCGTAATATTTACTATATCTCCACGTTTGCATGTTTTTATTATAATATAAATCAGCGCAGAAATGATAGCATGTATATCTTCGAAATCATCATAATTAGATTCAACTTTAATGCCAATGTCTCTCAGTCGCGCTATTTTAAGCAATATGTCGTATACTCTTATAGGCTCTGGAGACTCTACGAATAGGCTTCTAAAAAAATCTAATGTATTTATCAGTAAGTCTAGCGATCTTCTTATTTCATTTGAAAGGGCAGGATTTTCTGACTGAAGATCCTCTTGTATAAATTTTAAGACACTCAAATGATTTGCCATTTCGTGACAAATCTTGGCAACAGTAAAATTTGATGTTTTAAAATCTGTTTCCATCTCTGATTGCTAATTTAAAATACCGTTGTTGCTAATTTACATAAAATTGAACATAGCTGCAACAATTTTATTTTCTTTGGATTAACAGAAGCATTATCGACTATATATTCATACACTACTATCTTAACATGGTAAAACTGGTTCATTTAAACAAAGTGAACTGGAGGCAACCTTAGTGTAGCATCCAGTTTTTACGGCATTCGTTAATGATAAGAATGTGTGCATTGACATATAATGAACCAAAATTTAATCATCGCTAATTTTTAGTGCTTCAATAAAAGCCTTCTGTGGAATTTCAACATCGCCAAATTGTCTCATTCTTTTTTTGCCTTCTTTTTGCTTGTCAAGGAGCTTTCGTTTTCTCGAGATGTCTCCTCCATAACACTTTGCAAGGACATCCTTTCGGTATGCTGATACGGTCTCTCTTGCTATTATTTTACCGCCAATAGCAGCCTGAATGGCAATTCTAAATAGCTGCTTTGGTATTAGGTCTTTAAGTTTTGTGCAAAGCGCTCTGCCTCGTTTTTCTGACTTTGATCTGTGCGTTATCATAGAAAGAGCATCTACTGGTTCCCCATTAACAAGTATTGAAACCTTGACTAAATCTTCTTCACGATATTCTGTTGGTTGATAGTCAAATGATGCATATCCCTTTGTTGCTGATTTAAGTCGGTCATAAAAATCAAATACGACTTCATTGAGTGGCAAGTTATACTGAACGATTGCTCTATCGCGTATAAATTGCATATCTATTTGTTCTCCTCTTTTATCTTCACAAAGAGCAAGTACAGATCCCAAGTAATCTTCTGGAACAATGATTGTTGCCTTAATCCAAGGTTCCTCTATATGGTCTATCTTTACAACCTCAGGCATTTCTGCTGGGTTGTGAAGTTCTACCATATCGCCATTTGTCATATAGACGTGATATATAACGCTTGGAGCTGTCATTATGATGTCTATATTAAACTCTCGATCTAAACGCTCCTGAATAATTTCTAGGTGCAGGAGACCGAGAAAACCACACCTAAAACCAAAACCAAGGGCCGCTGATGTTTCCATCTCATAACTAAAGCTAGAATCATTTAGATGAAGTTTTTGGAAGCTTTCTTTAAGCTTTTCAAACTCAGAAGAGTCAACAGGGAATATGCCACAAAATACAACAGGTACCGATGGTTTAAATCCTTTCAGTGGTTCTAGGCATGGTTTGCGTTCTTCTGTAATTGTATCTCCAACTTGGCAATCAGAAATGTCCTTAATGCTGGCAGTAATAAAACCAACCTCTCCAGCAGTTAGTTTTTGTGTCGTTGTTTTCTTTGGCAAAAAGTATCCAACTTTATCGACGGTATAAGTCGCTCCTGTTGCCATCATCTTTATTTTCATATTCTGATAGATTTCTCCGTCAAACACTCTAACCAAAATTACAACTCCTAGATATGAGTCATACCAACTATCAACAAGAAGAGCGCATAGCCTGTCATCTTTTTGATTTCTAGGTGCTGGAAGCTTGTGTACAATTGCCTCTAAAACTTCTCGAACACCTTCGCCAGTTTTTGCTGAAATTGGAAGAGCATCACTTGCATCAAGACCTATAACATCTTCAATCTGTTGTTTTACAGCATCTGGATCTGAAGCTGGAAGGTCTACCTTATTTAAAACTATTATGATCTCATGATCGCAATCTATAGCATGATAAACGTTAGCCAAAGTTTGTGCCTCAACTCCCTGCGAAGCATCAACAACCAAAACGGATCCTTCGCAGGCTGAAAGCGATCTGCTAACTTCATAGGCAAAGTCAACATGACCCGGAGTATCTATTAGGTTCAAATAGTATTCATTTCCATCAAGCGCTTTGTAAGTTAACCGAACTGTCTGTGCCTTAATTGTAATACCACGCTCTCTCTCTATATCCATAGAGTCAAGAACCTGTGACTTCATTTCACGTTTTTCAAGCCCTCCGCAAATCTCTATAATCCTGTCCGCGAGTGTCGATTTGCCGTGATCAATGTGTGCTATTATAGAAAAATTGCGTATCTGTTTCATAAAAATCGATTAGGAATATTGTCGATAATATCATAACAGATACAAGGTACGAGAACAAGTTTAGACAACCTTTTAAAAACATTCATTAAAATTTGATTGTTTGGCGTTTAGCTCACTGTATCTATCATTTTTATACAACGTACTAGAATTAAGCTTTGTAATACAAAACGCACTTGAATGTACAGTATATGAGTATAATTTGTTAAAAACTTCATTTTTAACACACAAAAACTTTTCAATACTGTAGCCACATATTGCAAAATAAGTAATATATTTGCATGCATTAAGTATTATATTTGATAGAAATATTGCAAGAACTATGCTACTATACTTTTATTCACATCATGCATATAACTTCATTCAAGATGTTTGACTTGTCGTATCTGAACAAAGAACAACAGGAAGCCGTACAAACTACAGAAGGGGCTGTCTTGGTTCTTGCTGGAGCAGGAACAGGCAAAACAAGAGTCTTAACATCTCGAATAGCATATATAGTCCACAGTGGACTTAGCGAACTGTCAGAGGTTCTAGCCGTAACATTCACAAACAAAGCTGCGAAAGAAATGAAGGAAAGAACATTATTTTACTTATCTCAAAATGGCTACAGAAATAACTTAGATCAAAACTTATGGATCGGAACATTTCATTCTTTAGCGCTTAGAATGATACGTCCACATTGCGATTTGTTTAATAGATCTTCAAATTTTTCGATAATTGATTCTGATGACCAATTGCGTACCATCAAAAAAATATTACAAGAACATGATATAGACGATAAAAAGCATACACCGAAACAAATAGCTTACTATATTAACACATGGAAAGATCAATGCAGGAACCCAGAAGACGTTTTAACTCATGGAAAATTTCAAACAACCGAAACAATAGCCAGCAAAATATATAAACATTATCAAAATACTTTAGACTCGCTTGATGCAATCGATTTTGGAGACATTCTTAAAGTTTCTATAGAACTATTCAAAAAGCATCCAGACATTCTAGAGAAATACCAATCAAAATTTAAATATATAATGGTCGACGAATATCAGGATACAAATTCAGGACAATATGTATGGCTGCGATTGTTATCCAAAAAATCAGGGAATATATGCTGTGTTGGAGATGATGATCAATCAATATATGGATGGCGCGGTGCAGATATTGAAAATATTCTAAGGTTCGATAAAGACTTCAAAGGAACCAAAATTGTAAGACTTGGCCAAAACTATAGATCAACAAAAAATATACTGAACGTTGCAAGCAAGCTTATTTCGAATAACTCAAAGAGAATGAAAAAAGAGTTTTGGACAGATGAATCATCTGGTTTACCAGTTATTGTTAAAGCATTGCATGACCCTATCGAAGAGGCAAATTTTATTGCAAGCTTAATAGAAAATAAACACAACAATGGTATAAGGTTTTCGGAAATTGCAGTGTTAGTAAGAGGTGCGTTTCAGACTCGTGTATTTGAAGAAAGAATGCTAGCGGTTGGAATACCGTATACAGTTATAGGTGGCATTAAATTCTATGAAAGAAAAGAAGTAAAAGATGCGATAGCTTACCTTAAGTTAGTTATAAATGATGATGACGGAATCTCGTTTGAACGCATAGTAAACTTGCCCAAAAGAGGTATAGGAATAACGTCTATCAATAAATTATACGAGATAGCAAGGACAAACGACACATCTTTGCCAAAAGCTGCGCGATGGTTTTCGGAAAATTATGTATCGAACACGGCATTTAAACTTAAAGAATTTTTTGATTTAATTGATAACTTTAAGCAAGACTTGAATGCATTAGAGCCATATGAGTTAATGCAAGTAATTATAGAAAAATCTGGATATCTTGCAATGCTAAGAGAGACAAAAACAATTGAAAATGAAGCAAGAATAGAAAACCTAGAAGAACTCGTAAACGCAATCAAGGAATTTGAAAGCATTCAAGATTTTCTTGATTACATAAGTTTAGTCCTAGACAACACAGAGTCAGTTGTTCAAGATAAAGTTACAATATCAACTATACATGCCGCTAAGGGATTGGAATATCACACAGTATTTATACCAGGTTTTGAAGAAGGGATAATGCCTCATCAAAAATCAATAGCAGAAAAGGGCGATATTGGCATAGAAGAAGAGCGTCGGCTATGCTATGTAGCAATAACAAGAGGACGCAAAGAGGTTTATATAACACTTTGTAATCGTCGCAATATGTTTGGAGGATCATATCAATACGTTACGCCATCTAGATTTTTATATGACTTGCCAAAAGGTTCAATAAAAATCCTGTAAAGCTTTTTATACTTTGCGAAAGATAATTGAGACTTCTCTATTTTGCAGAAATGAAAATTTCACTATCCTCTTGTATAAGTTCATCATCTATAAGATACAGGTCATCGATGAATTTTTTATCAATAGTTGGAATTTTGTCGTTTGTATTAATAAATATTTCATCGTCATAATGAACTATTGTATCTAGCATTTCTGATTTGCTAATTTGTTGTCTAAGGCTATTTTTTGCGTTTTTATTAGTTTGTAACAACTTGTTGTTATCCTGTTTAAAAGGTTTGTAGCCTTTAAAATACTTGTCCATCAGTTCAGCTGCATACATATCTCTCGATTTCGAACTATCGCCCCCCATAACAACTACAAACATACGTTTTTGTTTTCCTTGGTTGTTTTTCATGGCTGCTGTAACCATAAGGTTAAAACCTGATGCTGCAATATATCCTGTTTTTGCTCCATCAGCACCGTTATACCATTTTAATATTTTGCAATGAGTTTGATGTGTAATTTTATTGTGAGTAAATGATTTTGATGAGAATAAATGCCAATGCTGTGGAAAGTCCCTATACAGCGCCATTCCAAGTTTGGCCATATCTCTAGCGCATGTTACTTGCTTTGAATTTGGCAAACCTGATGAATTAACAAAATGCGTTTTTTTTAATCCTAATTTTTTGCACTTTTGGTTCATAAGCTTACAGAAATTGTCAACACTTCCTGCAACTCCTTCTGCAGCAACAACAGCGACATCGTTTGCGGATTTGACCAACAATGCTTTTATTATATCTTTTACTGTTATTGTATCTCCAGGCTTTAGGTTAAGCTTTGATGGAGATTGTGAGGCTGCGAGTTTCGAAGTTTTAAATTTTGTATTGTATTTGATCTTGTTTTTTTTGATAGTTTCTAACAATATGTACACAGTCATCATTTTTGTTAATGAAGCCGGATATCTTATATCGTCCGCCTTCTCTTCAAACAATACTTTTTTTTGTCTGTATAATCAATTACTATTGCGGATTTTTTATATTGCCCAGAAAAAGCTGTCGAAATAATAAATATACATACAAATAAATTTCGATACATCTGCTTTAAACACCTTTTGCAATAAAGAATATAATAGTTATAAATTGTATTTAATTTTTGTTAGTTTTATTGCTATGTCAGTTATGCATTTACAGTTTACATATATTTTATATGCAAAGTCAATATCGTCTACAACTTTTTTTTGCTGAGCCGTGTATCTTTATTTATAGCCTTATATAAGCATCTCGGCATTTAAAAATCAATAATGTTGCTTATAAACAATCAGTCTTAGAACACTATAAATTGCAGCGAATTATATAATATTGTTAAATCTCTATGTTGTACATTGTTTGGTGCGAGCAAACATATATGATAGAATATTAGTATAAGAATAGTTTTTTTTGCAAGTCTCCAATGGTTAAGTCGAAAGTTATATTAGCATCGCAAATATTTACGTTATGTTTTTCTGCCGAAATACATCAAAGTGATGATAACAATATTACTGTTGGTCACAAAATAGAAGTACCAAAAGGTTTATCACAACAGAAAAGAAAAGACTCCAATGGTTGTAGCTATAATACCAATAGAAAAATATTAGATATAGTTTATCATTCTGAAGATTATAATCCTTTGTTGGCTAACAAATTAACAATCGAAAACGATTATAATTGTAGAATTATAGCAACCACGTGGAATAGAGGTTATACCGGAGTTTTAGGTCTTTTTATTCAGGGGGAAGCGATAATTAACGGGACGCTTATTGTTAACTGTCACAAGAGATGCGTAGGTGATGAGAGCAAAGAACAGGGCGGGATAAACTTATCAAAAGGATCAACAATACATGGAAAACTTATTATTAACGGATCTATCTTGGATTATAATTCCGATTTAAATATCGAGAAAGAAGGATTATTTCAATTAAAAAGCGAAAATAAATTAGAAGATGAACAAGGTAAATATCACGCAGGATTAACTTCTCTGAATGTGACAAGTATAAATTTTAGTGATGGATCAACGTTTGACGTCTCTGAACTTGAAAGTTTTAAAAACATTAAACTTGGGATGAATGCAAAGCTTAATTTTCATGGAGGATCAACGATAAAGCTACCCTGTATTATTGATGAAGAAAAACTAGATGAATTATTATCAGATGGCAACACGGGTTATGATGATATCAAATCTGGCATAGGTTTCAAAGAGGGTGCGGAATTGCAATATTGCAGATATTATATTTACTCAGATAACCGTATAAAACTAGATGAAAAAACAGAAAATATCTTTACAAATATCCAAGCTATAGATGAATCAAACCCAGTAACAATTGTTTTGCCTGATAACTTAGAAAAAGCAATGAAGTGTTTAGTTAATTCGATGGGCGAAATAACTGAATCTGAAATAAAAGGATTAACAACAGAAGAACGACTAGAAAAATATATTAGCGATGGTTTCAAAAAAATATTTAAAGATCAAATGATAGATTTTGTATATGATATGACAAGTTTTAAATGGTGGTCTGAAAACGATAAAAACTCACTCAATAAAAACTCACGCAATACAAAAGTTCTAATAAAATGTAAGAATAAGAGTGACGAAGCTTATTACAACATATGGAATCTGAAACAAGCTATATCCTCATTCTTATCTTTACAAACAAAAAAAGTAGAAGCAACATATAAAACGCAAAACAAAATTAATATAGAAAAAGCAGAAGAAGCAAAATCATTGTTACAACTAGATAGTTTTAAAAACAAATTCGCAAACAATTTTACAGGTATTTTGAGTTCTAATAGCTTTAGATACTGCAAAGAGCATAAATTGTTGCAAGAAGCTAACAAAAATTTAAGTTCAAGTGAGGTTACAGAAGATGAAATTATAAATGCCTTATACACAAATTGGAAACAAACACGTATAGAACGTTTGAATGATGCAATTAAAAAAGCTGTAAAAAACGCACAAAAAGAAGGACTAACAACAAATAATCAAGATAATTTTGAATGTGATGATTTTTATCTTTTAGACAGTTGTGATGACTAGCAAATAGCTATCCTTTTTTGGATAGCTTTTTTGCAGGTTAAGCAAAGTTTGATTCGATATATTCCTTGCAAGAAGAATTAGACATAAATCCACTTTTTGTGTTTACAACGTTTCCAGACTTAATCACAACAACTGTAGGCAACGTTTGTATGTCATAATCACTTGCTAACTCTGTCGCAATATCTACATTTACCTTAATGAAAGATATGCCTTTCATTTCATTTTCTATAGATTCAAGCACTGTTCCCAACATTCTGCATGGACCACACCATGTCGCAGAAAAAACTGCTACAACTTTTTCGTTTTCATTTATATATTGTTCAAAACTGAACTTTTCATTAATTTCTATCATATACCTTTTACTCCGCCTTTATCTTCTCAATTTCTTTTTGTACAATTGATTCAACTATTGATTGCATATTTTTTTCGATCCATTTTGAAACTTCTTTTCGAACAAGTCCTTCGAAATAATCTTCAATCACGGATGGCTTCTCAACCTTATGCTCTAAATTCTTTTTTATCTTTAAAGCTTCAGTAAGTTTTGAAAATGGTTTGGAATTGTTAGATATATCTTCATGTTGCTTATATACAATATTTTCTCGATCTTGATTTAAATTTATTGGTTGCGATTCTTCTATAATATTATCTGGCTGTAATGTTACGACATTGTGGTCATCAGCTGCCTGTTTTGCTTGGCTTTCTTGTAGTGTGTCTGCGTTACCGTTTGTGGAGAGCTCTTGCTCTTTCTCTTCTTCGCTTACATATTTTCGAATTGATTTAAGAATGTCGTCTATAGACATATCATTTTTTTCATTTATCATAAGACAAGTCTCCTCTTAAAATTTTCTTACAGTCTCGTGATAGTGTTGCTTGTATTCCATAGAATCGTCTTTTAATTTTAGATATTTTGCATTCATTCTTCCAAGCAATTCATTAGCCTTACATTGGTTCGTGATATATTCATTTTCTGCGTTAATAAGCATAAACCTAGCCTCAAAGAGTTGTTGTTGTGCCTCTAATACATCGTTCATAATCTTGGTGCCTGCTTTGTATTCTTGCTCAGTATCGTGAAGGGCTAATTCTCTTGCGCTTACTGCATCGTTTGCTGCCGCTATTTTTTTCTTGGCCGCAACAAGAACAGCATGAACAGTTGTAACTTGCGTAATGATTTCTGACTTTGCGTTTTCGTAATCTATCGATGCTTTCGCTTCTGATTGTGTTGCTTGACGTCTTTGTGCTCTTCCTACACCTCCATCATAGATTGGAACTGTTAATGAAAGAGCTACAGTATGTCCTCTGCTATTAAACTTTTCGTCTGTGGGGCTTCTTTTCTTGGTTGATGGGTCGTAACTTTGATCATATGAATATGATACATCAAGGCTTGGAGAAAATTCAATGTTGATTTTTTTGACCGCGTGTTTTGCTGCATTTAATGCTTCTGCGGCTGCTATCACCGTTGGATTATTTTTTTGAGCTACCTTGATCATTTGGTCTAACGTTAATGTATCATCAAAAATTTTGATTTTTTCACTACTGTTTTTTCCGTTAAATTTTTTGCCAGTTATTTCTTCAAACTCTGAAATATACGCAGATAACTCAGCCTCTGCGTTTGCAAGATTTGAAACCGTTTCTGCGCAACTTGCTTGAGATTGCGCAACATCTAAATTTTTCGCAGATCCAGCGGTGTACATTTTTTCAGCAACCTTTATACTCTCTTTCCTTGAATCTAAAAGCGCGATTAAATGCTTTATTTCTCCAAGCTTTGCAATTATCTTAAAGTATGTTGATGCAACTTTACTTAAAACTGATTGTTTTTTTGCTTCGTATGAAGCCCATTTTGCTTTAATATTTGCATCAGCTTCATTCAGTGTTGCTTTATCTGCGCCGCCTCTATAAATGTTCTGCTTAACACCTATACCGTAAGATTTTGTGCGACTATGATATGTACCGTTCGCTGAATTTGCCCCCAAGCTTTTTGAGTTGCTCCAGTCGTCTCTGTTATTTGCTTGATACTGGGCATTAGCTTGAATGGTTGGTCTAAATGCAGCGCTTGCTGTAACATAATTTTCATGAACAGCTTTTAGCTCTTTCGATGCAGCTAGGATTTCTTTATTGTTTTCAAGAGCGCTTTGCATGGCATCAAAAAACTCAGAATTGTTTTTTTGCTCTTCAACAACATTAGATTTGTTTTTATCCTGATCTGCTTTGTTTTTTGTATCATTTGCGCAACAAACTTCAGAACATACTGCAATAACCATTAAGCTAGCAAAAAACTTAATCATAGACATAATTATAATAAAAAAAACATACGATCAGATAAATGAAGGATAACACTAATCTGAAAAATTTACACGAAAAAATATATAGTCATTATTGTTGTTTTGGTATATTTCATAAAACACAAATCAAAACAGCAGAAACAAAAACATTTAATTTTAACAAAACATCAATCTGTTCAATTAAATAGATTATAAAAGGCTTAAAGACATGATGGCATTGACAGTCATCTAGCACTCTGTAATTTTGTGTATATTAAAGGCAGATCTAAGGCATCTTCCATGAAAATGACACAAGCAACAGTATTGTAGCTTACATATAAAAACTAATATGTGTTATATGATTTTCTGTTAGAAAAACGTTTTATACGCTGATTATTAGTATAACGGAGTGCGTATGTGGATAGTCACACACATAATTTATTGCACATACTTTACTAACTGCAGTTGCTGGCATACGTTGCAACACATATAAGATATCATTGATATGTTAGCCAATGTATTGCGACATAAGCCATTTATAAAAATATGGTTTTCTGCAGTCAATATTGTCACTATTTGTATGATTATGATAATTGTTATTTCTGAGTGTATATGTGTTTCTAATTCTGTACACGAGAAACCGGCAGCAGTATTGTAGCTTATATGTAAAACGATTTCACATTTGTTGTGTTATGATCTTAATGTCATGGTAATGTTTTATATACTGATTGTATAAGGCAACACTTAAAACTTGCGGCTCAATGAGCTATTTACTTTGCCTATTTATACTCAATATAATTGCTGGCATACGTTATAATAAATATAAGCCTCATTGATACAACTGTATAGCAAGCTATATATTTTTGAAAATATATATAATAATTTGAAATGACTTCCAATACGTTGCAACGACAAGGATAAACTCCTAGCTCATTCCCAACAATACCGCTATTTGCAAGCATCATTATAACCATGTATTAATAGCAGAAAACGCCCAGTTTCATTCCAGTCGCCTGCTTGTGCGCAATACAATAACTAGCACACATTGCAATAATAGTTATTATATATATTCATTGAAACTGTCATAGTCTTGATCACAAACATAAGACACAGTCACTTCGTAAGAAGTGAGCCAGTGGCTTGGCATCAGTGCGACAGTCGTAGCACAGCGACTATACCTATAAATAACTATTATACCTACTACTATATTTTTTTTTTTTGAATAAAGGTAGCGGTGTCACATTTACTCTTTGTTATAATATGTATTATGAATATGCTGAAATGAATATAAAAAACAAGAAACTATAAATGAAAATAATAAGATTTGCTAAACCTAGTTATATGTGGTGTCTTCTGTCTTGTGCTTATATCTTTCAGTATTAATACCATTATAAAATTGGTAACATATAATTCTTATTTGTATTTTTACAGCAAATCCAATTCAGTTGCTTCAAAGATTTTCCCTTCATTAGGTTGATATATAGCTCTTATTTTCTCGTTTTCATTTAATTTTGATATTCTATCTATTTCTTGTTTATCTTGTTTGTTCAGCTTTGATTTTATAGCACGAATAACTGTTGTTAAACATTCTGGTGCTGGACCGCACATATACCTCATCGGCAAACAGAAACGAGCGTGTCCAGGAAGACAGTGAACGTATATTGGGGCATTTTGTGTTATTGATGGGCATGAGGTTATTTGGTTTGCAATTTGTAGACCGGATTTCATATTTTTGCTTGATGAGAATATATAGTCAATTGGTACATCGAACATACATGACATTAACTCGTATATCGCATGCAGAACTCCGAGCCTAGGTGTTGCAATGGTTTTGCTAGCTGATTGAACAATTCTATTAAGAGGTATGTTTTTGCCATAAATATTTGATAAAGATTTTACTGATGATTCAAACCATTTCTTCTGTCCTTGCTGTAGTTTTGTATAGTTTTTGTAGTATTCAAGTAGTTTGTTTGATATTTTAGTTCTGCTAAGATTTAAGGCATCGAAGGCGCAATCTCCATCAGTATAGTTAAATTCTACGATAAAAATCTTTTCTTTTGTATGGGCATGTTTTGAACTCGAAATATAGCCAGTTGATACGCTTGCCACATGAAGTTTCTTAGGATTTTCAAATATAAGAGGAGAATACTTTATATTGCTGATACCATGTTTTACATAATAATATTTTGGAAGGTTTAATGCGAATATGAAAGCTTGAACATAGCTTCTTGATTCAAGAAAAAACGAGCTGAAGGTTGTTTTGTGTGTTTCTGACTTGAATTTAAATGCCTTAGCGCAATTGCCAAATATTTTTCCATTTGAAAACTGAAAAGATTGAAAAACTGATGGATATGGTATATAAGAAATTTCGTTGTCAGGATGCGTTGGATATTTCGTATAATTATATTGGTACCAATACATAATCATTAAGTTTGTTGTGTTATACATGCAGTAATTTAAACACCATTTTTTTAGATCTAAGCTATTAAAATTACCTGACATTATGCTTTTCAAGGAACTAGGTGTAGAAGAAAAAAGTTGCTCGCATACTTTGTCTACCGACAATTCTTTGGAATCTATGGATTCTAATAATATTTTGTATAGCTTATCGCTGCTTTCAATCGGGTCATTGAGAGTTTTGTAAAAATTCGATGGTGTAATTCCGTTTGTGATATTTTTTTGATTGTTGACGATGCTTTTAAAAACACATTTATCAATAGGTATATTGTCTATTTTTTTTGATTTAAGAGCTTGAGACCATGTGTTTTGGGAGGCACCTATTAGGTATGCGTTTAAATCACCAAATCTATCCCCTCCGTAACATTTGCCTAATAGAAAAAGTCCTAAAGATGTTTTTTTTAATATTTCTCCTGTAAATAACATTTACACCATTGTTAATACGTTCCCTATATTAATAGTGTAACACAAAACTTAAATATTTGACAATAAAAAAATGAATATATATTTGGCAATTATTGAGAAACGATTGCCAAATACTAGTATTAGTCTCTTCTATTTCCAAATAGACGAAGTAGTGCTAAGAAGAGATTAATGAAATCTAAGTACAAACTTAGTGCACCTATAACTGCTCTTTTTTTGAGGGTTTCTTCATCTATCGCTTCGTCATAAAATTGTTTGATTTTTTGTACATCATATGCTGTTAGTCCAGAAAATATAATTACAGTTAGCGCTGATAAACCTATTTGAACAACAGAATTCTTTAAAAATATGTTGACTATAGTTGCGATAATAACAGCAAACAATCCGACGGTCATGAACGATCCAACTCCAGTTAAATCTTTTTTTGTTGTGTATCCGTATAAGCTCATGCCTCCAAAAAAGCTAGATGCCATAAAGAATGATGTAGCAATGCTTTC
Organism: Alphaproteobacteria bacterium; assembly: GCA_017481035.1. GTDB lineage: Bacteria > Pseudomonadota > Alphaproteobacteria > RUG11792 > RUG11792 > RGIG4729. The sequence goes on from JAFUQI010000051.1 coordinate 17,729, forward strand.
TCCTGTATATACAATAAACAAAGGAGACAAGAATGCTCCAATTAATGCGGCATATATCCAAAACAATGAATTTGCTTTCTCAGAATCTATTTTGCTTATTCTCGCTGACAAATACATAACGATTCCGAATGTGGCGATCATTAAAACAAACGAAAAACCACTGGCCATGATTGAAAGTAACTCTTGGTTTGATGCGCACAAAAAAGAAACAAGTCCTGTTAAGCATAATGCAAAAAACATTTTGTTATAAACTGATATCATGTATTTTTTTAATGATTCGTTTACATTGGATGAAGCATATTTTAAGTTGTTTCGCATAAAATTTAACCCACTAAAATAAAATACTACAATGATTATATCACAAAAAATATTTGTTTTTATAACTAATGATTTTTTGTTATCACATAAGTTGAATACTTGCTCTATTTTGTGTTATACTGTTTGTGTATGGTGCTTTTTATGTTTTTAATAAAGTGAAGGAAGTAAAAATATATAAAAAAAGCAGTTTTATATATGCTCTTAGCATATTATTGGCAGTTGTGTCATCGTATTTGATTCAAGTTGTTAGTAATATAGATCGTGACAAGAAGTTTGAAGCATTAAGTAATGAAATAGCTTCCGTCAAATCGTTGGTTCAAAAAAATATTGAGCAAATTGCTGCGAACGAAGAGAACGTAAAGAACACACAGCAAGCACTGACAAATATAGAGACAAGCATTGGCCACATTCAAAATACAATAGTCGAATTGCAAAAAGCGAAGCAGCTGCATGACGAAAAACTTCACATACATAGTTCAGATAGCAATGGCAACCTTTCGAAAGACTATAAAGAACAATTTGTTGAGACTTTAGGTGGGTTAATCAAAGAAGGCACTCCATTCAGGAGTCTTCTAAGCAACTGTAATGTTGATTTGTCTGCGTATGCTTCTGGAAGCGAGTTGCTCGAATTTCAAGACGAAAATGTAAAGACAACGCAGTGTATTATATCTGAATTGGAAGTTTTAGCAAAGGAGTTGATTGGTAAAGATATAAGGGAGACATTCTGGCAAAAGCAAAAAAGAGTTTTTAAAGAAAAATTTGGAAGTGTGATAAAATTATTTCAAAATGTCGATAATAAGGATTTGACAAAATTATCAGATGATCAATTATTTGAAGTCGCTATAAACAGTCTTCATAGCAAAGAGTTTAACAAGGCTTTGCAGGCATTAAACTTGGTAAAAAATCAGCAAGATAAGTTGCGGCATATAGAGCATGATATCAAGCAAAGAGCAGAGTTGAATGAGAAGTTTTTTGCTTTTAAGAAAGAGTTTTCTGATTCCGATAAAAGTAAGAAACTTGCTGAAGATGTGCACACAATCAAGTCCTTGACCGATGAGAAGTAATCGTGTTATGATACTTTAGTATTAGTAATTTTAACTCGAGATTGAATATGAAGCGCACATATCAGCCAAGCAATTTAGTTCGAAAAAGACGCCATGGCTTTTTTAGTCGTATGGCAACGGTTGGTGGAAGGAAAGTTCTTTCAGCAAGAAGAGCAAAGGGACGTAAGAGAATTTGTGCATAATAATAAATTGTGTTTCAAAAAATAACGCGTAGTTCTGATTACAAACTGATAAACAGAGAAGGAAACAGGTTAAGAACGGATTCGTTATTTTTGCGTTATTTAAGAAGGAATGATCAGGTAGTCAGCGTCGGTTATACAGCAAGCAGAAAGGTCGGATGCGCTGTTGATCGGAACAAAGCCAAGCGAAGGATGAGAGAATTAACGAGGCTCTGTTTTGGAGAATTTGTTTCTGGAGTGAGCTATGTTTTTATTGCGACCGATCGCGTTCCTTCCACGGATTTCCAGACGTTGAGGTCTGAGTTTGTGCGTCTTTTGCAAAAGGTAAAAGTATCTGTAGAATCGGCAAAATGATTAGGTTTTTCTTTATATTCCTCATAAAACTATATAGGGTTGTCTGTGGAAATAAACCTCCGTGTTGCCGATATATTCCAACCTGCTCAGCTTATGCAATCGAAGCTCTAATGAAGTATGGTTCCTATAAAGGAACGATTCTTGCTATCAAAAGGATTATTAGGTGTCGACCTGGTTTTAAAAAGTTTTCTAATTTTGGATATGATCCAGTTCCATAAAAGGAGGAGAATATATGTCTTTTAACAATAACAACAACGATCCGAAAAGCACAAAGAATTTTGTGATAGCAATGTGTGTCTTTATGGCACTGATGTTTGGAGTCGATTATTTTACCAAGCAAAGTTCTGTTCAACAAGCAAGTGATTCAGGGCAGGTTATCCAATCGGCGGATGTTGGAACGCAACAAGATATACAGGATGCCGAAGAAAAAGAGATAACGGTTTCTGATGCATTATCTAAAAACTCAAGGATAAAGTTTGAAAATAATCACATTCAAGGTTCGATAGACCTTAACGGTGGAATCATAGATAACTTAACACTTAAAGATTATAAAGAGACAATAGAATCAAACAGCGGGAATGTAGCGCTCATGATTCCAAGAAATACAGCTAATCAAACCTACTTTGGAGTATCGTATAGCGATAAATCCAACAACGAAGAAATTGCAGAAAAAGCAGTTTGGGTTTCTGAAAGTGATAGTAATACCTTGCAATCGATACAATTAAAAACACAAACGCAGAATGGTTTGGTAATAGAGAGATTAATAACATTTGATGATCACTATATGATAACTGTTCGAGATAGAGTACACAATGTGTCTAGCAAGGATATTGTTCTTTCGCCATCAGCATACATTAATAGATACAATCCAAAGAATAATAACTATGCTGTTGTTCATGAAGGACTTGTTGGTAACATATCTGGAAAAACAGAAGAGATCAAGTATGCAGATGTTGAAGATCATTCTTCTTATAGGGATACGCAATGGCTTGGCTACACAGACATATATTGGCTAACAGCTATTATTAATAAGGATAAAAATACATTGGTAAATTATTCGAAGCCAACAGATGATTCTTATCGAATATCAACAAAACGCAAGAATGATATTAATGTAAAACCAGAATCAATGGTTGAATTGTCTTATAAGATTTTTGCAGGTCCAAAAGATATCAAGGTTTTGAGAGATTACCAGGCATCACTGAATCTTGATAACTTTGAGATGGCTATAGACTTCGGTTGGTTCTTTATGATCACGAAGCCACTTATAATACTTATGGATATTTTTGCAAAAATATTCTCGAATATGGGGTTTGTGATATTGTTGCTAACCTTGCTATTCAAAGTAATAACATATCCTTTAACAAAAAAGTCTGTGATGTCTGCAGCTAAGATGAAGGAAGTTCAGCCTAAGATTGCTCAGATTCAAAAGATGTATGCATATGATAAAATGCGTTTAAATCAGGAACTAATAGCTCTATACAAAAAAGAGCAGATATCTCCTATGTCTGGATGTCTTCCAATGTTGCTTCAGGCTCCTATATTCTTTTGTTTATACAAGGTTTTCTTTATAAGTATAGAAATGAGACACGCTCCTCTTTTCGGTTGGATAAAAGATCTTTCCGCTCCAGATGGATTATATTTGTTTAATTTGTTTGGTTTGATTGATTGGACTCCGCCAAGCTTCTTGCAGATAGGGCTTTGGCCACTTATCATGGGGGCAACTATGTTTTTGCAGCAAAAGATGACATCAGCAAGTAAAAACAAATCCATAGAGAAAACAAAGGAGCAGAAGATGCAGGAGAATATGATGTTGGTTTTGCCATTAATGTTTACATATATCTGCGCATCATTTCCGGTTGGTGTTGTTGTCTACTGGACTATTAGCAACATATTTGGAATTATCCAACAGCAAATGGCTAATAAAAAGTTATCTGTAAAGTAATGACTTCCAAGAAACAGATAAATTTAGGACAAGTGAAAATAGGGCAAGGGGCTCCAATCTCTGTCCAGACTATGACGAATACCGATACGTGTGATATAGACGCTACTTTGTTTCAGATAAATGAAGCTTATAGCGTAGGTTGTGATATTATACGAGTTTCGTGTCCTACGAAGGAATCTACAATAGCACTGAAAGATATATTAAGGAGCTCTCCGATTCCAATAATAGCTGATATACACTTTAACTATAAGAGAGCGATTGAATCTATTGATGCAGGAGCCGTATGTGTTAGGATTAACCCAGGAAATACTCCAGAATCAGGAATTAGAGAAATTGTCTCTGCAGCAAGGGCAAACGAAGCCTCAATTAGAATAGGAATTAACTCTGGATCTTTAAGCAAAGATTTGCTTGATAAATACGGAGAGCCGACAGTTGATGCTATCGTTGAAAGTGCAGTTATTAATGCACGGCATCTTGAGGATTTAAACTTTGAAAACTTTAAGATTAGTGTAAAGTCATCAAATGTGAAGGATATGATAGATGCCTATAGAAAATTGTCTAAGCTTGTAGATTATCCTTTGCATCTCGGCGTGACAGAAGCGGGCCCTTATTTTCCAGGATTAATAAAATCAGCGATAGGAATTGGATCACTATTGGCTGATAACATTGGGGACACATTGCGAGTATCTCTGTCTACAAAAGATATAAAGGATGAAGTCAAGGCTGGACGACAAATTTTGAAATCACTGGGTTTACTTAAAGATTCAGTAAATATAGTTTCATGTCCAACGTGTGCTAGAACATTAATAGATGTTGTAGGAATTTCTCATGAAATTGAGGAATACTGTGAGAGGTTACAAAAGCAATTGAAGATATCAGTCTTAGGGTGCGTAGTTAATGGTATCGGCGAAGCAATGGATGCGGATATCGGAATTCATGGCTTTCAAGAAGGAGTCGCAAAATTGTATCTTAAAGGCAAAGAAATCAAAACAGTTGCAGACAAAGATATAATAACAGAGATGAAAGCCCTTATAGACAAAGTGAGTTCTAATAACAAATATTAACATTTTATAAATATTAATTAATATAGCGTTTATTTTTGCAAAAAATAAAGTCAGTTGCATAAGCCAGGCAAATTATTGTATACTTTTAATAAGTGATATTGTTTTACCAATAAGTTTTGTCTGTTTCGGTTATAATCCCTGCATATAACGTTGAAGAATACATTGGGACATGTTTGAGTTGTTTAACTCAGCAATCGTTAAAAGATATCGAAATAATATGTGTAGATGATGGATCGACGGATAGGACTGTAGATATCATTAAAGAATATTTAAACATAGATAGTAGAATAAAGTTGTTAATACAAAAACATGCAGGAGCTGGGGCCGCTAGAAACAATGGAATGGATAACGCAACAAGAAAGTATATATCTTTTATAGATGCGGATGACAAAATTGATTTTAACTTTTTACAATTGCTTTTTGAAAAAGCAGAAGCGTATGATGCTGATATTGCGGCAGCTGGATTAATAAGAATAAAAGGAAAATTAAATAAAAAATTAGTCGATTATAAAAAAAGCGAAAAGACATTAGATTTAGCGCAAAAAACAAAATTGTTAAGATATCCATATATTGAAAGCGTAGCAAACAAGTTGTTTCGCTTAGATTTTATAAAAAAAAACAATATATGTTTTCAGACTATTGAAACAAGCGAGGATAAACTATTTGTATTACAATCGATTTTAAAATGCAAAAATGTTGTATCTGTCCCAAATACAAATTATTATTATTGTGATAGATTTAATTCTAGTGTACACAAGAAAGATAAAAAAACAAAAGCAAACAAAAAATTGATGCGAATGTTTGCTATAAAATTGTTACAAAAAGATTCAGAAATTGGATTGAGAAGACTTGTAAGACTTATAAAGTTATCTTTATTTAGCAAAAAAAGATATATATACAAGCTTCTTGTTAAATAAAAATTATCAAATAAAAATCGAGTCATTAACTAAAAATTAACTATTGATATATTAGAATATAATTAAGCAAATCTATTTGATTGCAAAACAAATGAATAAAATTATAGCAAAATTATTTCTATCAATTATTGTTGTGTCTCCTCTTTTTGATAACGCTGATGCTAGCCTATTTAGCAGAAGAAGTTCAAAAACAGAAAAAAGTGTCACAGACAAAAAAGCAGAAGAAAGCGGAACTAAACGACGTGGTCTAAGGGGTTTTTTTTCAAGGACGAAAGACGCTGTGGTGGAAAGTGCGAAAGAAGTAGCAAATACGGCTATTGCATCTGCAGAAAACGTTGTCGATTCAACGATGACTATGATTGAAGATACAGTTGATACTGTCGGGAAGAGCATCTCGGACTCTATAAGTTTGGGAGTGTATAGTCAAAGCACAATAGCAAAAATTGATCCAGAATTCAGAAGTATAAAATCTAATACTGAAAAAAAAGTATTTGATCTTAGTTTTAAAAATATTACAGACGATGATATCATGTATTTAGTTAAAAAATTAAGCGAGGCATCATCAAACGGAAAGAGGTTGATAACGCTTGATATTTCGAACAATGCGATTACTGCAAAAGGAGCATCTATGTTGTTTGAGTTTATAAATAAAGAGCCAAGCATAATTGCAATACTTGATATCTCAAACAATAAACTTGGAGATAGCTTTGTCAGAAAGAACGCAAACAAAATCAAGGATTTAAGCGGATTGAAATACCTTGTGATGTCTAATTCAAATATTACCGGTGATGGAGCCTTAACACTTTTGGCTTCAATTTGTGCGGCTGAGTATCCTAGCATCCAAATGATAGACTTATCAGACAACCAAATAGAAAACGAATATTGGCCACAAATAATAGATCAAATGAAAAAGCTTTCGCCAAATGTTCTTGAGCATGGAGTAATATTTAAGGGCAACCCCATAAACGCTTCTAATGCTAGCGGCGCACCAGCAAATGCAATCTTATAGGTATTGGCGGACATGACCAACAAAAACAAGTAGAACAAATATAGTTATGTTAATTTATAACATGTTGTTACTGTCTTGAGCATAATTAGGCTGCTGGAGGTGGCGATGTGTGCAGCTACCTATTGGACGCAATTGATAATATATCAATTGCGAACTATCAATATAACTATATATATTTCAAAAAGGCTGTTCGCATTATATCAATGAAGCTTCACTATATGTCAAGGTTCACTTACGTTCTCCACCTTGACATAAGTTCTCTTCATTTATATTTCTTTCTTCGAACCTTTTTTCAAAAA
>JAFUQI010000052.1 GCA_017481035.1 Alphaproteobacteria bacterium
GTCAAGGCACGTTTCACTCTAAAGGCCATTGACAGCGGCTTGCTTCATTTATATTTCTTTCTTCGAACCTTTTTTCAAAAAAATATAGTAGTAGGTATAGAGGTTGTTTATAGGTATCTGATAAAGTGTTATAGGTTTATGTAGAGGTAGGCTGTCGTACTACGACCGCCACTGGTTCACCTAACGGTGAAGGTGGCTTAGGTCTGTGATCAATACTATCATAATAACTCTTATTACAATGTGTGATAGTTATTGTATCGCACGTAAACAAGCGGCAGAAATGGGGCTTGGTGCTGTCTGCTTTAAAATCAAACGTTAAGCTTACATATCAAAAAAAAAGACTGAGGTACTGCTACCATTTCTTTTTCAGAGAACGGCACAACACTCATCTTAAGCACACCAAATAGTGATAAGTTAATCAAGTATCGCTTAACTATGCTTATGGTCGAACCAATGGTTTTGTCATTGGTTCAGCCAATATCCGTAGAATTAAGTAAATTGTTAATGCTTAGTTTTGTTATGTTTTATGAAGGCAATCCACCCAACTTGAATTCGTCGACTATATCGTTATTTTGTTCCGCTTGTTTTTCAAGTTCTTTTCCTTCATATATTAACTTTACTTCTTCTCCAGTCAAGGTCTCATGCTCAATAAGCTTCTCAACTATATTTTCTATTTGATCTCGATTTGCTATTATCATGGAACGAACTTCCTGATAAGCATTATCAATTAAAGATTTTATTTCTGCGTCAATAACTTCAGTCGTCTTTTGTGAAATTTGGTCACTCGCATCCATGTAATATGACTCCGTGCTATAGAAGGATCTCAAACCTAACTTATCGCTCATGCCCCACTTTATGACCATATTTTTGGCAATTGATGTTGCTTGCTTTAAATCTTGTGATGCGCCAGTTGTTATGTTGTCTGGTCCAAAGAAGATTTCTTCCGCTGCACGACCGCCCATAGCTACCTTTATATTTGAAAGAAGTTCTGTTTTTGAAACTGAAACTTTATCTTTTTCTGGGAGTCTAACAACCATTCCCAAAGCGCCGCCTCTCGGTATAATTGTAACCTTATGTATAGGATCTGATTTTGGCGACAAAAGGGCGATTACAGCATGGCCAGTTTCGTGATATGCTGTTAACCTTTTCTCTTCGCTAGACATGCTCATAGATTTTCGTTCTGCTCCCATTATGACTTTGTCCTTAGCTACTTCAAAATCCTTCATACAAACAGACAGCTTATTTGTACGAGCAGCAATAAGAGCTGCCTCATTTACTAAGTTTGCTAACTCAGCACCAGAAAAACCTGGAGTTCCTCTGGCTATTGTTTTTAAGTCAACGTCATGAGATAGCGGAACATTCTTTGCATGAACTTTTAATATTTTTTCCCTACCATTCATATCTGGATATTGAACAGTTATTCTTCTGTCAAATCTCCCAGGGCGCAAAAGCGCAGGATCTAAAATATCAGGCCTGTTGGTTGCTGAAAGAACTATGACTCCCTGGTTCCCTTCGAATCCATCCATCTCTACAAGCAATTGATTGAGCGTTTGTTCCCTTTCGTCGTTACCTCCCCTCATCGAGTTATCTCTCCGTCTTCCAACGGCATCTATTTCATCTATAAACACAATACAAGGAGAGTTCTTTTTTGCATTTTCAAACATGTCTCTAACTCTGCTTGCTCCAACACCAACAAACACCTCTACAAAATCAGAACCAGAAATACTGAAAAAAGGAACATTAGCTTCACCAGCAATTGCCCTAGCAAGCAAAGTTTTCCCGTTACCTGGATCTCCAACCAAAAGAACACCTCTTGGTATTTTGCCACCAAGTCGTTGAAATTTTTGAGGAGACTTTAAGAAATCCACTATTTCTTCGAGCTCTTGTTTTGCTTCGTCTATCCCTGCAACATCGTTGAACGTTACGCTAACTTTTTTCTGTTGAAACATTTTCGTTTTTGCTTTTCCTAAGCCAAGAGGTCCACCACCAATTCCACCTTTTCCTCCAGCCTGCTGTCTCGAAGAATATATCATAAGACCTATCAGTAAAAGTATTGGAAACCATTGGACTAGCGCACCAGCCAAATATCCCCAGCCGGATTCTCCACTATCTACTTTTACGTCAATCCCATGTTCTATCATTTTGGGAACAAGTGTCGGGTCATATGGAATTATCGTTGTAAATACTTTTCCATTTTTTAAAATACCTGCAATCTTTGAATTGTTAGTTCGTATCAAAACCTCTTGCACGTTATTTTGTTCTATATTTTTTATAAGTTTTGAATAACTTATTTCTTTTGAGCCATTTCCTATAATTTTTCCATCAAACGAACCAGAAGCTAAAAACAAAATGCCTATCAAGAATATCCATGAAAGCAATGTCTTAAAATTCTTTTTCATATTTCAATCTACGAAGTTGCAACGACTCATCGTAATATTAACATACTATAAAAACTTTTTCAAAAGTACGGAGGTCTCAGACCACCAAAAACAGAATTAACGAATATAAGTAGTATCATTATGCTTATGATAATCGTAATATATACTATTTGTTGCATTGATAATTGTTACATATGGTTATATGTATAGCGGCTATACTGCGACTTCCGCTTGTGTGAAAACTGTTTTGTTGATAGGTTAAGTCGGTGATATTGTTAATAACACTAGCTAATGTATTTAAAATATCATATACTTATTAAAGTTTTGTTTTTTTTGTAACTTTAACAAAAATGAAGAAAATCATCATCGGGGTGGGGCATTACTAGCAGCCATTATCGCTAGCACTATTTCTATTAATAAACATGTGGATAGACTTGCTATTAACCTGGCGAAACAAGTTAAAAAGAATAAATTTGCAAATGAAGACCAAAAGTTAGATCAAATATGCAAAAAACTATCTATGAAAGATAACGTTTATCGTTTAGGAAATGTTAAACTGTATGTACCTAACTATCCATGTGATTTAATTCAAAGACATATAGTTGATAAAAATACATTTTATTCTCAAGGATCCTTGCTTGGAAATTGCGATAAATACATCAAACCTGGAGCTGTTATAATTGATGCTGGCGCTAACATCGGAAATCACTCAGTTTATTGGGCAACACAATGCAATGTTTCTAAAATAATATCATTTGAACCTGTCAAAGAGACGTTTGATATATTAATAAAAAACGTACAACTTAATAACCTTCAAGATAAAATTCAAGCAAGTAATATTGGATTAAGCGACAAGACTACAAATGCAAAAATTGGTTTCTTTAAAAATGATAATATAGGCATGGCGAGAGTTCAACCGGATCAAAATGGTGAACTAAAGTTAGATACATTGGATAATTTAGTCAAAGAACATGTTGATTTTATAAAGATAGATGTTGAGAGACATGAGGTAGAATTATTAAAAGGAGCAGAACGAATACTAACAGAAAGTAAGCCTATAATACTAGTAGAAAGCTACCCAAATGAATATCCAGAGCTTCACAATCTTTTAACATCTAAAGGATATGTTTTAGAAGAACAACCAAGTAAACATGACTATTTATACATACACAAAGATCAAGAAAGGTTTTGGGGCAATGCTAAGTAAAGGCTAGCAAAAGAGAAATCCAATAAATCTTTATGATATTATCATGGTTGTAGTAGATTTGTATTGCGTGCATGTTAATATGCATCTAAATCATACGACTATAGCGATAGGATAGTTTATCCGGCTGCACAGCGCACAGTTTCAGCAGCCGGATTATTAGTCCAACACGCAGTGCTGCACATACAACAATCTATGTGGTTCATCGACAACATAAGCCACCTTCACTTCGTAAGAAGTGAACCAGTGGCGACTAACAATAACTATATCAAACACAAAACCATTACCTATACTATATATCACTATCCCTACTACTATATTTTTTTGAAAAAATGGTGGCAGTGCCACATCCATTTCCTTAAACCAATATATAACCTTAACGTGCCTTGACATATAGTGAAGCTTCATTTATATAATGGCCATAGTATGGCAACCTAAGCTTTTTATTTATTTTACATCTTATAAAAATTGATAAATGATGAGATTTTAAAAGAATACTATGCCCTTGTATTAATATATACCAACATCGACGAAGAACAAATAATTATAAGAATGGCGTTATTCTTTTTCTACTTGCACGAAGCAATGATCTTAAGTACAATAAAAATATAGGACACTAACAGAAAACTGTCAAGCCTATCAAGAATTCCTCCATGACCTGGAATCAAGTTGCTTGTATCTTTAACATTTAAATACCTCTTTACCTTTGACTCAAGTAAGTCTCCTAAAATCGATGATACTATTAGCAATAACAGTGCAACAATGCTAAGTTTGTTGTTAATATCTATTACATAAAAAAGAAAACATGTTGCGGCAGCTCCAACTATAGCCCCTGACCAAGTTTTATTTGGACTTATATTTGGAGCAAGTTTTGGCCCCTTTAGCAGTCTCCCTCCAAAGTATGCAAATATATCACAACTCCATACAATCGCAAATGCAGTTACAATTTCTTTTTTTACTGTAGCATGCTGTTCGAATATTGAGATTAAAATCCAATAAATCATTGGAACAATTATATATATTGGAGCAGATATTTTAAGAACTTTTGATTTACAATTTTTGCTTATAGAAAACCATTCAAATAGCATAAGAATAATGCAGGAGAACATTAAAAACTGAAAAGTTAATCCTCCAATGCAAATTGCTGCAACAGCCATTGACGCTAAACACACACCGCTAATAATCCTTAGCATTAAATTACTTACCATAAGTTCTTTTCCTTTTGCTATAATCATCAATTGCGATGGCAAGATCTTTTTCGTTAAAATCCGGCCATTTTTTATCTGTAAAGTATAACTCACTGTAGGATGCTTGCCACAACAAAAAATTGCTCAAACGTTGCTTTCCGCTTGTTCTGATTATAAGTTCTGGATCCGGTATCCCGTTTGTATCCATATTCTTTGAAAAATTGTCTTCCGTAAAATCTAGTCTTTGGTCTAAAATGCGTCTTGCTGATCTAACTATCTCATCACGTCCGCCATAACTTATTGCAAGCTGAACATTTATTCCTTCATTGTTCTTTGTTTTTTCTACATACGTGTTTAATATATCCTTTAAGTCATTATCTAGTTTTGTTGTGTCACCTATAATGTTGAGTCTAGCCTTTGCGTTCAAAAGTCTTTTTATAGCTTGATCATGCTGAATAAATCTTTTTGCTAGCTGCATAAAGGAGCTTATCCAGGCAGACGGCCTTTGCCAATTTTCAGATGAAAACACATAAAATGTAGCATATTTAACGTTATGCTTTTTTAGAGCTAATACAGTATCCGCTAAATTCTGCATGCCTTTCAGATAGCCATCCATAATAGGCTTATTTAAGCTTTTAGCCCAGGTTGAATTTCCATCCATAATAAATGCTATATGCTGTAGTTTTTCAGTCATTATTTAGCTATCTCAACATATGAAACTACTTTTTTAACGTTCCTGACCTTCTGCAATATCTCGAGAACTCTGTCTAACTCTTCTTTTGACCTCGCAGTTCCTCTAACATAAACAACTGCATTACACGTCTTAAGCTTGTAGTTTACTGACTTAACATCTCCTGCAAAAATCAACTGAGAACGACATGAAGTTGTTATAAATCCATCACCAAGAATATCGCCTACAGATATATCACCACACACTAAATTATTGTCTACAGCAACTACTCCTTGAACTTTCCACGCCTCTTGCTCTGAAATTTTAATCCATTCTGGGTTTGATACATGTCCAGTTAATAACACGCATCCATTATTCGTAACGGCCGATACTTCACTAAACATTTGATGATCGTAAGAATATAAACGCTTTTTAACCTCGATATCAATCTTTGAATCATTTATACTATCGCCTACTTTTTTGTCTTTCATTGCCGTATGGGCTCCTACGACCATGCCTCCACCGACAATAACAGGAACGCAACCAGTAAAACAAATTATAAAACTAACAAGCAACAAGCTCCTCAACTGGAAATGCATTTTCAATATGCTCAAATCTGCCAACTGAATCTAAACATATCACATCTACTCTATAACTTTCAAACAATTCGTCACTATTAGATGCCTCATAAAGCAAGGCATTTACAATTCTTTTTTGTTGTCTGGCAAGAATACAGCTCCTTGCTACATCTAGGCTTTTTCTTTGTTTAACTTCAACAGCTACTAAGTCACTACCACGTTTTGCTAATATATCGATCTCTCCATATGGAGTTCTTGTACGTTTTTTGATTATTTTGTATCCTTTTGACTCTAATAGTTTTGATGCACATAGTTCTGCGGAAATTCCTTTTTCATATGTTGTTAAATTGTTCCGATGTGTTGCATTAGAGATAGAATCAAAACTTATGACGTTGTTACTATTTATTTTTTCTCGATATTCTTGATTAAACATACTTAATACCCCCTATCAAAAGGATACAAAAAAACAACATCATCGTCTTTTTATTTGATATTTGTCTGCCTATATTTATCTATCTATATTGTATATTCTATTTATATTATAACATAAAAAAAGCAAACATTGAATACTTGTTTTTGTTGTTTTAACATTTTGTATAAAAAGTTTATATAGAAAACACATATCTGTTTAATTTTTTGGGTTATAACGTATAAATCAAAGCGTTGAGATTCTGGTAGTTTTTTGATACTATATCGACATCTTATACGACTTTAACGTTTTGACTTTATGATGCAAGGAATGCGTATAGTTGGTGGTACGCCACTTAATGGGACCGTAAAAATTAGCGGAGCAAAGAACTTAGCTTTACCTGCTCTTGTTGCGACTCTTCTAACTGATGCTAAAATAACTTTTTCAAATGTTCCAAACTTATCTGATGTTAACTGTATACTATCCTTGCTCGAAAGTTTGGGATCAAAATATGAGAATGACACAAAAGGTACTATAACGATATCAACGCCAACTATTTTATCGCACATAGCTCCGTATGACATAGTAAGAAAAATGAGAGCCTCTATCTTGGTTCTAGGACCTCTTCTTGCAAGAAATCATGCTGCTAAAGTTTCACTTCCTGGAGGCTGCGCTATAGGAGCTAGAGGGGTCGAAATGCATCTTGAAGCATTAAAACTAATGGGAGTAGATATAGCGCTAAACGATGGATATATAGATGCAAGTGCAAAAAAAGGATTATTTGGTGCGAATATAAAATTGCCATTTCCAACTGTAACAGGAACGGAAAACGTACTGATGGCAGCAACATTAGCAAAAGGCAAAACAAGAATACAAAATGCAGCGAAAGAGCCAGAGATTTCTGCGCTTATAGACCTGTTAACTTTGATGGGAGCTAAGATTGAAGGCAAAGGAACATCAGAGATTATAGTAAATGGAGTCGATAGTCTTAGGGGCACATGTTTTGAAATTATGTCAGACAGAATCGAGGCAGGAACATATGCAATTGCTGCTGCTATAACTAAAGGCAAACTATTTCTTGAAGGGGCAAGATATTGTGATTTAAAAATTTTCCTCGATACACTTCAAAACTCAGGCTTAACGGTTTTAGAAAATGAAAATGGGATCACTATTGCAGGACGTGATTCTATTAAACCATGTTCTATATCTACAGGTCCATATCCAGGTTTTCCAACAGATTTACAGGCACAGTATACATCATTGATGACAGTTGCAAATGGAACATCGACAATTACAGAAAACATATTTGAGAATCGTTTTATGCATATACCAGAATTATTGAGACTTGGAGCAAATATCTCTATTCATGGAAACACAGCTACAGTTAACGGTGTAAAGTCATTAAAAGGAGCGCAAGTTATGGCAACAGATTTGAGAGCTTCTGTTTCTCTTGTTTTGGCAGGGCTTGCAGCGCAAGGAACAACAATTGTTAACAGGTTATATCACCTAGATAGGGGATACGAAGCTCTTGAAACTAAATTAAAATTATGCGGAGCAAATATAGAACGATTTAATATATAATATATTCGCTTATAAAAAACAAATTACAAACGTTGTGACGCTTAGCGTAATTTCAATGAAATTTCAACTATCATTTACCTTGTCAATCAAAATCAAGCTAAGCCACCTTCACTTCGTGAGAAGTGAACCAGTGGCTGGGTAGCAGTGCATCTCTTTAAATCAATCATATAACTTTATGTAAAAGTAATACATATTACTAACACTCATCTACATATTCACATTCATTATCTAGAGATGGTTGTTCTACATCTTATTCTTGCATGATAAACTCTATATTATTTTTTCCATTAAATATAAGTCCAGTTGCTTCTTTTATTAATTTAAATAATGCTTTTTTATTATTGTCTATATCTGTTATATATTTACAACCTTTAGGTATAACTATATTAACAGGATTATCTTTAGTACCATTTAGATAGATCTGTTATATTAGATATATCTATAGTTCCTGTATTAGTTAGAGTAGTATTACTATAGATATCTATACGACTAGGACCTTTGAATTTAATAGTTCCTGTATTATTTAATATAGCACTCCAATATAATCCTAATCCTCCATTAATAATATCTATAATACCATTATTAGTACTAGTATATTTTTTATTAAGTTCTAATCCACCATAGTTATCTATTATAACATTACCATTGTTAGTAAATGTATTATTACAGTATAATGCTAATTCATCACCAGTATATCCTGTTGTTATTAACTTTAATGTATAATCTTTATCAATAGTTACTGGTTTATTAGCTATCCAATGTTTATTATTAAACACATATGTTTTACCATCTAACCAATAGTTATAACCTGTTTCTGTAGGAACAGATGGTGTACTA
>JAFUQI010000053.1 GCA_017481035.1 Alphaproteobacteria bacterium
ACCTAAGCCACCTTCACTTCGTAAGAAGTGAACCAGTGGCGACTAACAACAACTAACTATAAGCAACATATATACAAAACACTTTATCACATACATATAAGCAACCATAATACTACTACTATATTTTTTTGAAAAAAGGTTCGAAGAAAGAAATATAAATGAAGAGAACTTATGTCAAGGTGGAGAACGTAAGTGAACCTTGACATATAGTGAAGCTTCGTTTATATAATGCGAACAGCCTTTTTGAAATATATATAGTAATCATATTGATAGTTCGCAATTGATATATTATCAATTGCGTCCAATATGTGGCGGAGGAATGGTATAAATAGCTCTGCCACTAGCAGTCACTATTTATATCTTAATGTTTTTAGCAATTCACAGAAAGCCTGATTCTTTCTCCATTCGACATAGACAAGCTAACATAATTTTCACCAACTTCATCAATTGTAAATTCTGCATGTTGACCTATGTTTGAATAAGGGATATCGTTAATCCAAACAGTCCAATTATCGCTATCCATGTAGAATATACCTGAAACTTTAAGCTCAGTATTTTGCTTGTTTTTTAACGCATCTCTGTTTCCTTTTGAAATTGTTTCAAGAACCATCCTTGAATCATCATCATTCAGAAAGAAAGAATTATCTGCAGCATAAGTCTTTAATGCTAACAGACAAAGAATTATTTTTGAAATATATCGCATACTATCCTCACTTTGATTGCTGGCTTATGTTTTGAAGCACGTCCGCACTTTGTTATCTCTACTAATTTAATATTAGCAAACCCAGGATTGAAATCTTGTATAGCATCAAGAAAATCAAATACAAATGAATCATGCCAAAAAATTTCAGATATTTCGTATGTTTGTTTTCTTATTTTATCAACGCATTCATCTTCAATCTGCTTTATTTCAAGTATTCTTGCATGATCACGATCTGAAGTTCTTTTAATGAATGCATTAAAATCCACCTGATCTCCATAGAAATGGTGCAAATTTACAAACTGAATCCTAGATTGGTTAGACATCACATTTTTTATAGACATAGCTTTATCTCGTATCAAGCTATACTTTACAAACAAATCATCCTTAAACATACCGATAAAGCTCGAAACGACCAAAGACAAGAGAACAACTATACACATTATGAGTTGTCTTTTTGATATATAAATTCCTCTACAAAGATTATTCATCATCTTCAGTTACACTCACTTTGGGTGCATTATGCTCTGACAAATCGATGACAGCATTCTTCAGCTTCTTTGTGCGATTTTGCATCTGTTTTTCAAGAAGCGATTTAAAATCTATGTGAGAGGCAGTATCATCAATATCTATATTTTGCCAATATGAAATCTCGTCTATCAAATTTTGATCTACTGAAGATATAATATTCTTTGCATCAAATATTTTTTCATTTAAATCGAAAATCTTAATAACATCTAAAGATGTATTAACAATGACAGCAAACAGTGCGGACACGCTTGCAATTTTTATTACTCGATTCAAATTTACATTTATGCGCGGAACATATATGTCGTTGTTTTTTGATATTATCTTCATATTTGTTTTGGAGCTACTTGTAAATTCATCTATGCTTGAATATTTTAATTGATAAATTGCAATATCTTCTAAATGCACCTTTGTAGCCTTTGCAACATCTCCAATAAATTTTTGCGAGATTTTTTCTATATCATTTGATGATTTTAAAATATAGGAAGACTTCAAGAGACCAGACTTTGCAAATGCCATTAGCTCAACGTGAGCATCAAACTCAACCGAAAAAATAGATATATTAAAGTTACCAATATCGCCTTTATATTTGTCAAAATATTTATCAGCAAACCACATAGGCAAACAATTCAAAGCAATAATTGGATTTCTAGAATTAATGATATCTTTTATCATTATGCTTACAATTTGATTTAATTTCATGCTACATATCAAAACATTTCCATCCTTATAACTGCTTTTATGCTCGTACAAAACGGCATTAACAACATTTTCATAGTCTTTAAGTGTATTTTCGGATAAAACTCTTATATCAGATTCCTTAAGTTTGTTCGCATATATTGACCTATAATTCATCGATGAATTCGAAATAATAATCTCAATCGGCATTGATGAATTTGATTTTAAATAATCAAGTAATTCAGATTTATCTCGAAAGGAAAGGCATCTATTTAGAATTGTTCTAGACGATTTGATACACTGCACACGAAAATAATCATCAAAGATAATAACTCTTATAAAATCATGAAATACGACATTTCCAAACATACGTTTCGCAAAACTCATGAACTGCATATACAAAAGCTTCCTCTGATAATAGCTTGGCATACCAGTGGTAAATTTTTCGTTAATTTTTCGTTTTTTTTGCAAAAAATAGTTATCAACAAGTTATGTTAACTTTATCTTAAAAATCTTACTCACAAGTATAATAAAGGGTATATATTTAAAATGTGTTAGATGTATTTATAAAGTTCGCTATATCTCTAATGTTTGGGCTTATTATATTTAGACTATTACAATTAGAAAAATTATGTGAAATACAGATAGATATTCTTTTTGGCTTATAAACATTTAATAACTCTATAGACGCAATCACTGTTTTACCTGTATCGATAATATCATCAACAATAACGCAGTGACGATTCTTTGATTTTTCGATATTAGATGTTTGTTTTGTAATTTTTTCTATGACTATAAAATCACAACCAAGATTTTTGGCAAAATCTCTTGCACGTTCAGTTGCGCCAACGTCCGGAGCTACAACAAGTAAATCTTCTTTATTTTCAAACCAATATCCACAGACATTATAAGGCAATATATTTATAATCCTATTATCTATCGAATTTGAATTATGTGCATCTATTGTCACGATTTTTGAACAATATTTTAATATTAAATCTTGAACTATTTTAAATTCTAAAGATACATCCTGTCGCGAATACGGAATATATGGTATAAACGAAATTATATTATCAGACTCACACTTCGATAACATTGACAAAAACTCAAATATATTTTTATGTATATCGACTAGTTTTGGAAAAATAACTAAAATTTTATCGCTTACTATCTTTTGATTATTAGTGATAATTTCTTTGTTTTTAAAGTTAAGTAACTCAACTTGCTTTGTTGGAAAATTTATAAGTTTAGCCAATTCTAATTGCGAGCTTTCATACACAACCAGCATCTAATAATCTACTCCCATCAAATACAAACCATCTGGTGGAGCTGTTTCTCCTGCCTTTGTCCTATCACGACATTCAAGCAGATACTTTATATAATCAGATTGTAAACGTCCAATACCTATTTGCTTCAAAGTTCCAACTGTTATTCGAACTTGATTATGCAGAAAGGAACGCGCCGATATATCAACCTGAACAACATCGTCATGCCTTGTAACAGAAATTTTATCTATCGTGCGAATTGCACTTGACGCATTACAGTGAGCTGATCTAAATGCATTTAAATCATGGGTACCTATCAAATCCTGAGCAGCAACATTCATCATATCATGATCTAATAATTGTGGAACATGCCACATTCTATTTATATATATTACTGATCCAATTTTGCGATTATAAATAAGATACCTATAATGTCGAGCTACTGCAGAAAACCTTGCATGAAAATCATCTTCCACAACACTTGCGCTGATAACAGCAACCCCTGTATCTATAAGATAAAAGTTTATAGCAATCGGCAATTTTGTTATATTTCTAGACCAATACTCGCAACGTTTCTTGTCATTTATATCAAAGTGCGCAACCTGTCCAGTCGCATGAACACCTGTATCTGTTCTTCCCGCGCCATATAGCTCTATTTCCTCCGAATAATTTAAAACCTTCTTGATAGCATTCTCAAGTGTCTCTTGAACTGAATTATGATCATTTTGTTTTTGCCAACCAAAAAAATGAGTACCGACATACTCAATTGTTAGCTTTATTCTCATTGGTTATAACTTTTTAAAATTCGCGATTTTTCGATGTTCCAATCACGCTTCTTTTGTGTTTCTCTTTTGTCGACAACATTTTTACCCTTTGCTAGTCCTATACTTATTTTTAGTATTCCTTTGTGATTAAAATACATTGTTAATGGAACTATAGTATACCCCTTCTTTTGTATAGCATTCAAAAATTTAACTTTCTCATTACGATGAACCAAAAGCAGCCTTGGCCTCCTTGGTTCATGGTTGTTATAGCTTGCTTGTTTGTATAGCGACACATCAGCATTAAAAAGATATAAATTTTGCATTTCGTTAGTTGTTCCTACGAACGCTTCATTTATGCTAACTTTTCCTTCTCTTATCGATTTGACCTCTGAGCCTGTCAATATAATCCCGGCCTCTAAAGTATCAGTTATTTCATAATTAAAACCTGCTTTTCTGTTTTTGGCCACAACCTTGAAATTTTCATTTTTGATTTTCGACACAAAAACTTCTAACAAGAAATAACTACCATATAGATTTTACCTTAATTCAAAAGTTTTGTTAAGCATATTATCAGAAATTCACTTCATCATACAAAATCTCATCCATTAACCTTCTGTTAACTTTTATCTGTTATCATATGTATATAAGAATATTTTTATGAGGATATATATATGTATAAAACAAATACAAAGTATAA
>JAFUQI010000054.1 GCA_017481035.1 Alphaproteobacteria bacterium
CTTCTGTTGTAGACCAATAGTTATAATCTGTTTCTGTAGGAACAGATGGTGTACTACCTATAGTTATATCACTATCTACTTCTATAAGTGAACTATATACTTCTCCTATATTGCCCCCCAGTATAGCTAAGTATAACAATGCTTTATACTTATTAATTATTTTAGACATATCTATATCCTTATAAAAATATTCTTATATACATATGATAACAGATAAAAGTTAACAGAAGGTTAATGTTTAAACAAAAATGTTCTAATGTTGATATGAATCATGATAAGCATGTATTAACATATAGTGAAGATTCATTGATATAATGCGAATAGCCTTTTTGAAAATATATATAGTTATATTGATAGTTCGCAATTGATATTATCAATTGCGTCAAAGCAACAATGCTTACATTGGAAGGCATCATGATAACAATATATTAAAGCAGGCGGCGCCCCCGCGCCATTCCCGCCGCCTGCTTATGCGAAAGACAATAGCTAGCATTATATATATAAACTTCATTGATATAATTGCTATACTGCACAAGAAAACTATAGAATATTCACAAATTTAGTAGTACTTCAAATGAAACTAGCCAACTACATATTAGCCGGCCGCGCCGCACACACTAGCAACGCAGGCTTGCTTAAGTCAGAGCATATAGTCTAGCAACGTTAAGCCAGTTTCTGCGGCGTACGTTAAGAGCAACATGTTTGTGTGCAAGACAATCACTAGCATTATATATAAGATTCATTTATATAATTGCCATAGTATGGCAACCTAAGCCTTTTTGATATATACCGTATTCCAACTATGAAAGTTACATTTTGTAACATGTGGTTTGTAACATAGTTATGGTACAATGACTATTATCATCAGAATATATTCGATATGTGTGGCATAGTCTCTGCTATCAGTTTAGAAAATAGTTTTCTAATTAATGATTTATTAAACTCACTTGAAAAATTGGAATATAGGGGCTATGACTCGTCAGGTATCGCATACATAGAAAAAGAAAGCATAAACTGTGTTAAATCTGTTGGCAGAATAGACAACTTAAAAAATAAACTCGGAAAAACAAATATAAATACGACAATCGGAATTGGACATACACGATGGGCAACACACGGAAAGGTAACGGAACAAAATGCTCATCCACACATTGCAGGAAGCGTTGCTATAGTTCACAACGGAATAATTGAGAATTACCAAGAGATAAAATCTGAATTAATAGGAAAAGGTGCTTACTTTAAAAGCGACACAGACTCAGAAGTAATAGCTCACCTTATAGATAATTCAATAAATAATGGACACTCGTTTGAAGAAGCATTCAAGATAGCAATTACAAAACTGAAAGGTACATTTGCAATAGCGGCAATCTCTGAAAAATTTCAAAACACGTTAATTGCAGCTAAAAAAGGATCCCCTATGGCGATAGGAATGACAAGTGACAATAGCAAGTTTTTTGTAGCATCGGATGCAGTCGCACTAGCCTCTATATCAGATCGAATTGCATACCTTGAAGATAACGATATATTGATTGCTAAAAACAATGGGACTATTGAATTTCAAATTATTAACAGTGATGAAAGGCAGGTTCATCGCAAATTCCAGACAAACATAATATCTAAAAATAGCATCGACAAAAATGGCTTTGAAAATTTCATGTTAAAAGAAATATACGAAGAGCTCGAAACGGCATTGGCCACATTTAACAACTTCCAACCACTCATAAATTTATCGGAATATACAGGCATATCTATTATAGCATGTGGCACTTCATATTATGCTGGAATGCTTGCGAAATACTGGATTGAACAAAACTTAAAGATACATGTTGATGTAGAGATAGCATCTGAATTTAGGTATAAAGAACAAATATTTTCAGACAGACACTTATGTATATTTATAAGTCAATCAGGAGAAACAATTGATACCCTTTCAGCTTTAAAGAAAACAAAGGCTCAAAATATAAGCACATTAGCAATTGTTAATGTAGAAAACTCCTCAATCGCAAGAGAAGCCGATCATATTATAAAAACATTCGCTGGACCTGAGATTGGAGTGGCATCAACCAAAGCATTCATTGCGCAATCTTTAACATTACTTCTACTTTCAATTTCAAAGGATAAGATAGATATTAATGCTATCAAGGAGTGTATAAGTTTTGTCCTTCATAACAATATACTTTTTAAAAATGTTGCAGAAAAAATTCAAAACAGCAGAGCTTTGTTTTATATAGGAAGAGGGGAAAACTATCCTATAGCGTTAGAGGGCGCTTTAAAGATCAAGGAGCTGACATACGTTAGCGCTGAAGCATATCCTTCAGGAGAAATAAAACATGGCCCGATAGCCATTATAGATGAAAATGTTTCAACAATAGTCATAGCCCCAAATGACAATCTTTTCGAAAAAACTATATCAAATGCACAAGAAATATTGGCACGAAATGGACGGCTGATTATATTAACAACGGAAGACGCAAAGACTCTTTTATCACAATTCGAAAACAATAGCCAAATAGATATAATATATTTACCCAAAATTAACAAAAGTTTTATTCAGTTCGCATTGGCAACATCAGTACATTTCTTAGCTTACCATTCTGCAAAAATTAAAAAACTAGACGTCGACAAACCAAGAAACCTAGCAAAATCGGTAACTGTCGAATAACTGTGACAAA
Organism: Alphaproteobacteria bacterium; assembly: GCA_017481035.1. GTDB lineage: Bacteria > Pseudomonadota > Alphaproteobacteria > RUG11792 > RUG11792 > RGIG4729. The sequence goes on from JAFUQI010000054.1 coordinate 2,673, forward strand.
TGACTGTAAACATTTGTCACCAGTGATTTACAGTTCATTGTTTTTTATTGAATAAATCTTTTAGCTTCTTAAAAAATTCAAACGACTTTGGACTGTTTGTTTTGTCATTATATTCTTTTTGAAATTCATTTAATATATCTTGTTGTTTCTTTGTAAGCGCAGTTGGTGTTTCAACCTGGATAGTTACTATTATATCCCCCTTTTTATTTGATTTCAGCACAGACATTCCATGTCCTTTTATTTTTAACTCTGTACCAGATTGTATGCCTTGAGGTATCTTAAGCTTACACGAATTGCCTTCAAGATCCGGTATTTCAATTTCGCCACCCAGAGCCGCAACTACAATAGACACAGGAACCTTGCAACGCAAATCATTTCCATCCCTTGCAAAAATTTTATGCGGAAGTATATTTACAAATAAATATAAATTGCCAGCGGCAGCTCCTTTAAAGCCTGCTTCCCCCTCTCCTGTAATCCTAATCTTACTGCCATCTGATATTCCTGCTGGAATAGAAATTTCAAGATTTTTTTCTCCTTTAACTCTTCCACTACCTGAACATTTTTTGCACGGATCTGAGAGAACAGTTCCACTTCCTCCACAAGTTGGACATGGTTTCTCAATAGTTATAAAGCCTTGATTATATCTCATACTACCACGGCCACCACAAGTTGGACATTGGGATGGTTTCTTGTTTCCTTCGCTGCCAGTTCCGTTACATGCTGCACACTTTATTAGTGTCGTAAACTTTATATTAGTCTTTTTTCCGTAATACGCTTCCTCCAAAGTAATTGATATATCATATCGAATATCAGATCCAGGCTGTGTATGTTGCTGTCTTCTACCTCCTGAAAAACCACCAAACATTTCTTCAAATATATCAGAAAAGTTTGAAAAGCCTCCTGAAAAGTCAAAACCTCCAAAACCTCCCTGTTGATTGAAGCCTCCGCCAGAAAACGCATCTGATCCATACCTGTCATAAGCGGCTCGTTTTTGGTCGTCCTTTAATATATCATAAGCCTCATTAATTTCTTTAAATTTTTCTTCAGCCTCTTTGTTACCTTGGTTTTTATCTGGATGATATTTTACTGCAAGTTTTCTATAAGCTTTCTTTAATTCATCCTGCGTTGCATTTTTTGACACTCCTAGTATAGCGTAATAATCTTTAGACATCTTCAAACCTATAAAAAAATAAAGGACACTCTTAAAGCAAATCTATAACTTCATTATATCTCATATTTAAAACTTTTAACAGATATCGCACTATTTTACATGTGTTGTTATTCATTCTAATAACACCCATTAAGAAAACTATGAAAACTTTAATGTTTCAGTTACACGTTGAACATAGATATCAATTGCGAACCATCAATATAATTATATATATTTTCAAAAAGGCTTAGGTTGCCATACTATGGCCATTATATCAATGAAGCTTCACTATATGTTAATACATGCTTATTATGATTCCTATCAACATTAAAACATTTTTGTTTAAACATTAACCTTCTGTTAACTTTTATCTGTTATCATATGTATATAAGAATATTTTAATGAGGAGATAATTATGTTTAAAATAATTAATAAATATAAAGTATTATTATACTTAGCTATACTGGGGGGGGGCAGTATAGGAGAAGTATATAGTAGTAATTATACAGAAGTAGATAATCCTATA
>JAFUQI010000055.1 GCA_017481035.1 Alphaproteobacteria bacterium
ATGTATACATACCATACTCATTTATTAACTTTAATGTATAACCATTATCAATAGTTACTTTATTATAAGCTATCCAATATTTATGACTGTTACTAGTACTTCTATTAAACACATATGTATTATCTTCTGTTGTAGACCAATAGTTATAATCTGTTTCTGTAAGAACAGATGGTGTACTACCTATAGTTATAGGATTATCTACTTCTGTATAATTACTACTATATACTTCTCCTATATTGCCCCCCCCAGTATAGCTAAGTATAATAATACTTTATATTTATTAGTTATTTTAGGCATATCTATATCCTTTTGTCTAATGTCATTACATATATGATAACAGATAAAAGTTAACAGAAGGTTAATGTTTAAACAAAAATGTTTTGATGTTGATAAGAATCATAATAAGCATGTATTAATTAAATTGATCATGGCGCAGCGTGCTTAAATACAGCAACTTAGCTACCACTAATAACTTATTGGTTATTAGAATAATTGTCAACGCCTGTTGGTTTTATAGATGGTGCTTTCTCAATTTTTTGTTGACAAAAGTGAAGTCATTATATATCATTTAGATAGCCGTTGATGTTATGCCCAGATAGCTCAGTCGGTAGAGCAAGAGACTGAAAATCTCTGTGTCGTTGGTTCGATTCCATCTCTGGGCACCACTAATTTCAAATCATACATTTGTGTTTACTGATAGCAATCACGCGGATTCTTTAGATGTTTTTTCATCTTGTTTTGTTTTTGCTTCCGCAGGCTCAGGAAAAACAAAGACATTAGTCGACAGATTTGTTAAACAAATTTTTTTTGGTATCTTGCCTCACGAAATTTTATGCATAACATTTACAAATGCAGCGGCATTCGAGATGCAAAACAGAATATCGAAGTTACTCGAAGAGCTATATATTAATAAAGATGGATTTACATTAAGTTATATAAAAAACATAATAGGGCTTAAAAATCCAACACAAGAAGATATAAAAAAAGCGGAAGGATTGTTCTTCAAATTTCTAGATAGTGTGCCTAGATTAAAAATTCAAACAATTCACGGGATGTGTCAAAATCTTTTAAGACGTTATCCATTAGAAGCCAATGTTAGCATGTTTTTCAAAGTTATTGATGACACAGATGCAAAAAGATTGTTGCAAAAATCAAAGCTAATAATTAATGATACATGTAACTTTAGCTCCCTTTCAAAACTAATGTCCATACATACATTTGAAGAGTTAGTTTCAAAATTGGATACATTGACACCTATAATAAATGACATCATATACACCTACGGAAGTATAGATGATTACCAAAAATACCTTCAAAGAAAACTATGTGTTTCTGAACCTTTATTTTTTTCTCAGAAGCAATTAGACTTTATAAAATCACACTTTAAAGATGAATCGATAGAGGATAGATACATTACAAAATCTGGGACACTAAGAAAAAAAATACCCTTTCAAGATAATCCTATTTCGTTAGAGATAGCAAACATACTACAAGAAAATATTACAAACGACAAAAAGAACAAATGTATAGATAAAACAATATCTTTTCTTAAAGTTGCTGAATTAATTATAAAAGAATACAATGAACGTAAATCGGAACTGAATGTTTTAGATTATTCTGATATTTTAAATTACACAAAGCATTTATTAACACAAAGTACATCAAAAGAATTTGTTCTTTCAGATATATGCGGTCGAATTAAGTCAATTATGATAGATGAGGCTCAAGATTTGAGTGCAATACAATGGCATATTGTTTCGCTCGTAGCTGAAGACATATTAACTGATCCACATTCTAATAAAACGTTATTTGTTGTTGGAGATATTAAGCAATCTATATATAGATTTCAAGGAGCAAATTGTAAATTATTTGTAGACTTCTATAAAGAATGCAAATATATTTTTTCGAATCTTGGCAAAAAACTTAATACAGTATCGCTTACCAAGAACTATAGAACTCTTCCGAATATACTCAATAACGTTGACAAGATCTTCGAAGGAAAAGTCGCTTCTTATGCTTTTTATAACAGTCTTATTCCATATTCAAAACACACAGCTAATAGGAAGGAAAGCGATGGAGTTTTTGAATATATAGACAGCAACTGTGATTTAGCTGAAGATATAAATAATATTTCGTATCATATACTTAATAATCCTTCTAACGATATATTAATTTTATCAAGATCACGAACAGAGCTTTCAAATCAATTGATGAAAAGGCTCGAAGAAATCGGTTGCAAAATAGCTCCACCAGACAGAATAAACTTGCATGATAGCTTTATGGCTTTGGACATGTTGTCTCTAATGGAATTAAAAGTTAATTTTTGTAATAAATATTATCTAGGATGCATCCTAAAAAGCCCGTATATTTTTACGGATCCATTGAGCAATAGCGATATAAAAAAAATCTTTTTATATGATAACTATATAGAAAGTTTTAAGACTATATATCAAAGTTATTATAATCGTTTGATATCGATAATAGAACCATATAGTTCTATGCAACTTAAGGAGTTTGCATTTAGCGCTTCAAGACAATTAAAAAAGTTTGATTCATATGATGAATATATTTTGCAATCTTTTTTAGATATCGTAATGAGATTTTCTGAAAACAACACAAACAATATAGAAGATTTTTTAGATTATTTTAAAGAGGGGAAAATAGAGGTATCAAATCAGACAAGCGATAGAAATGTCGTAAGGTTTTCAACGATCCATGGAGCAAAAGGACTTGAAGCTGAGTGTGTATATCTTTTACCATTCGAGACAAAACCAAATCAACAAAAATTAAAATTTATCATTAAAGATAACTATAGTTTTTTGAAAAACAAATCTTCAGAGCCTTTGTTTTTAATTAAACCATCAAAACAAGATCAATTTTATGAAGTGGAAAATTTAATAAATGAAGAGTACGAAGAAGAAGAAAAGGAACTATGGCGCTTATTATATGTTGCACTAACAAGGCCTAGAGACGCAATGTTTACTGTAATTCAAAAACAAAGCTAGAGAAACAAAATATCTAGCAATCACATGTGCATCTGAGACATTTAGTCTAGTCTGTTTCAAACGTTTTATATTTCTTTACCTTATCCAAATTTATAATCATATTAATCATAATATGCTAGTTATTGCATCGTGCATAAGCAGGCGGCGCCGCGCGCCATTCCCGCCGCCTGCTTAAATATTGTCTCGTATTAAATATTTGTTTGTTAGAATGCTTACCGATGTCAACGTTGTTACTTTGACGCAATTGATAATATCAATTGCGAACTGTCAATATAACTATATATATTTCAAAAAGGCTGTCCGCATTATATCAATTCAGCTAAGCCTTACCTGTCAAGGCACGTTTCACTCTAAAGGCCATTGACAGCGGCTTGCTTCATTTATATTTCTTTCTTCGAACCTTTTTTCAAAAAAATATAGTAGTAG